>JBBABK010000129.1:4591-6144 GCA_041657685.1 Phycisphaerae bacterium
GAACCTGGTCTATATCTATAAGAATATGGCCCACGATGAACATTTTGTTTTTCTGGCCGAATTCTACGAAGCGGTCGGCCTGCTCGAAATTATAGACGTTCGGCTGCGGGTGAATCGTGTCCCATTTCATACAGTTTTCGGGTGTGATGGAATTGAACTGGGATTTTATAAGGGCTGACGCTTTTTCATTTTTGCCGGAAATCTGAGCATCACTTACAGCCGCACCGATGTAAAAGCAATTTTGAAAAGCGTCCTTGAGCGTAACGTCCCGATTCGATTGGTCTGCCGCTGAAACGGCGGCAATTAAATATATCAATAAACAAAATGTGCTTCGCATTTTTTTCGCCTTTAAAGGATTTAAATTTTTACATAGTCAGGCCGGTATTATAGAAAAATTCGGCTATTCCATCAGCCCCCAATTTTACCGGTTAATAATAACGATGAGCAACCTGCTCCGGATAAGTAGCTCCAAAAGCGGGTAATTTATTGCATTATTTTTTGCAAAAGAAATGCTATAAAACGCGGATTTGCGGAGCTATACTAATAAAAGGCCAATGTCAGATAATTATGATTATAATCAGCTTGTCGGGCAGGCTCAGCTTGGCGACAAGAGGTCGCTGGAACTACTTGCGCGGAAGGCAAGGGGGGAACTTTCTGCGTACATATATCGCATAACTCTCGATTTCGATTTGACCGAGGACATCCTGCAGGAAACGCTGATGGAAATGGTGCGGTCGGTTAAAAGTCTTCGGGACAGGGAACGATTCAGGTCGTGGGTTTACAGGATAGCATCCAACAAGATTAAAAAACATTACAGGATAACCGGGAATAAAAGGATTATGAATAAAACGGTGTTCGATGCCGATAAGCTATCACAGCAAACTGCGCAAAGTCCCGACGGACTGAGCCAGATGCTGAAAAAAGAACTGGCGCAGGTGATAACAAACGCGATGACCAAGCTGAAGTATAATTATCGAAACGTGTTGATACTGCGGTGCTTCGAGCAGATGTCGTATCCGGATATTGCCTACTCGATGGGATGCAGCTCGATTGAGGCGCAACTGCTTTTCTTCAGAGCGAAACAGTCATTGAAAAAACAATTGCAGAGTCAGGGTTATAAAAAAGAGCACCTGCTCGCGTCGCTGGGAATCTTCGCAGCGAAAACAGAGATGCCTTTCAAGGGGACAGCGGCGTCGGCTGCGGCGGTGGCACCGGCGACTATGGAAGTGGGAACATTTGCGACTCTGCTCGGAACAATGACGACCAATCTGGGAATTTTAGGCACCGTAATAACGGCGGCAACGCTGCTGACGGTTTCGGCAGCGGTAGTGGACAGAAAGCCTGCGTCAATTTTCCATATCATTCCTGAACAGCAATTCAGCGAGGCAAGATATAAATATCCGACACAGATAACGGGCAGGTACAATCCAAAGGGTGAACAGTGGAAGGGAATACCCAGTTCGAATCACCTGCCGGAACCAATATCACTTGAAAAGCAATTGCTAAAACCCCCTGCGGATTATTCAGCGGTATTGATACCAAAAGGCGGATGG
>JBBABK010000130.1:0-6116 GCA_041657685.1 Phycisphaerae bacterium
TGTGTACCTGCGCAGTTCGCTTCGAGAGCAGCTCCAGCAGCTTGGCCTGACAGAAGCAAGAAGAATCATACAAGGCCTTCTCCAAAACGCATACTTTTATTATGCAATGCGCGACGATGACGAAGCTTACAGACGGGAACAAATGGCCGCTGAGGTTCATAAACAGTATCTTGAACTGTTTCGGGATGAACAGCACAGAGTGGGTTTGCAGTCATTAAGCAGAATGAAATACTTTGCCGTTATGGATTTTATAAATGACCAGCGATTCCCCGAATCGCTGCGCAACAGTCTTAAAGCGAGAATTCGACTGGAAAGGCCCGAACTTTCCGAAATGCTTGAAAAAGAGGAATCCAAATTTATGCAGGAACAAACCCCTGCCGAACCTAATCAACCGACAACCAACCGGCCCTGACAAATGCTCAACAATAAGAGATACGCCCCGCTCACCGAGTCCCAGCAGCAAGCCGTCTTTCACACCGCCGGCCCCCTGCTGGTAATCGCAGGGCCCGGCAGCGGCAAAACCCGCGTAATAACTTATCGCATAGCCGCGCTGATTGATTCTGGAGTCAACCCCAGAAACATCTGCGCGATAACATTTACCAACAAGGCCGCCGAAGAAATGAAAAGCCGTGCGTTCGAACTTGGTGCTTCGGCGGGCGCACGCATCAGCACATTTCATTCTCTTTGCGTACGAATCCTCCGCCGATACAGCGACGCCGCCGGTATTGGAACGAACTTCAGCATCTACAGCGAATCCGAACAGAACACCGCGATGAAACAGGCGATTAAAGACTGCAATCTCGAATCATCCAATTTTCCGCCGGCGCGAATGCGCGAAGCTGTTTCGACTTTGAAAAATAAGCTCATCAATGCTGAGACCTTCAAAAATATGGCGGACGATTATTTCAGCACGTCGCTTTCCAAAATATACAGCCGTTATCAGCATATCTTAAAAGCGAACAACTCGGTGGACTTCGACGACCTTTTGATGCAGGCTGCTTTTTTACTTGAACAAAGCGAAGCCGTCCGCCGAGAACTTTCCAACAGGTTTACATATCTGCTCATAGACGAGTACCAGGACACCAACCACGCGCAGTATCGCATCGCGAAATCGCTTGCCTCGGCACACAGTAATATCTGCGCGACAGGCGACCCCGACCAGTCAATCTATCGATGGCGAGGCGCGGATATTTCAAACATTCTCGCTTTTGAAAAAGACTGGCCCGACGCGATGGTGGTAAAATTGCAGGAAAATTTTCGTAGTACGCCTCAAATACTCCTCACCGCCGACCGACTCATAAGCGCCAACAAAGCACGCAAACTCAAATCACTTATCCCTACCAAACAGGCGGGAACCGAGCCAAAAATTATCGTCTGCGATGACGAGCAGGACGAAGCTGAACACCTCGCCGATGAGATAAAACAACTCATTGACCAGGGCGTATCACCCAAAGACATAGCTATATTCTATCGAATAAACGCCGCATCCCGCCCGCTCGAAGAAGCATTCATCCGAAGTCAAACTCCATATCAGATTGTCCGAGGTGTGGAATTTTATAACAGAAAAGAAATCCGTGACATTCTCGCGTATTTAAAAGCGCTGACCAATCCCGCCGACGAAATCGCACTGCTGCGCATCATCAATACGCCGACTCGCGGCATCGGCAAAACCACCGTTGACCGTGTTCTCGCATATGCAGCTGCGAACAAAATTACATTTTATAAAGCCCTCGAAAATGCGAAATCAATTAACAGCATAAATAATTCGACCAAAGCAAAAATTGCGGTTTTTGCTGAAATGCTCAATAAGCTTAAAACTGAAATCCAAGGCCCTGTCGCACAGGTCGTACAAAACGTCTTTGCCAACAGCGGTCTTGAATCGTCCCTGCGGCAAACCGGTGACAAAGATGCGCTCGATAACATCGATGCGCTCATCGACGCGGCCGCGATTTTCGACAAAAATACCGACCAGCCTGCCCTTATCGACTTCCTGCAGCAAATCGCGCTATTCAGTGATGCCGACGTTTATGACGGCAGCAACGAACGCGTCGCGATGATGACGCTGCACACCGCAAAAGGACTCGAATTCGATAACGTGTTTATCGTCGGACTCGAACAGGGAATGCTGCCGCACGAACGCAGCACTAACAGCGACGAAGAGCTTGAAGAAGAACGCAGATTGTTCTTCGTCGGAATCACACGCGCAAAACTTCGACTGCATATCAGTTACGCAAAATACCGAACGATACACGGCCGGTTTATGCGAACGATTCCTTCCCAGTTCCTCTTCGAAATTGGAGCTAAGCTGGAGGAATATGATGGCTCGGAAAACTCCGAACAAGATGATAAAAGCCAGGACAATAAGTACGAATATGACGACTCCACGCAGGTCGATGCCGAGTTTTATCCGAACCAGCTCATCAGGCACGGCAAATTCGGGCTGGGAAGAATTACAAAATTCGTCAGCCTTGGCGACAACAGTACGGTCACCGTCAGATTCAATTCTGGAAAAACCAAAACCCTGATGCTAAAATATGCCGATATTGAAACTGTCGATATTTGATATTTTCGAGAAGGACCGCTTCACCTGACATAAGGAAATGTTATGCCGCAGCAGATAAAACTCTATTATAAGAACGTAACCGCTGATATTATCGGCCCCGAACACGGAATTACACAAGAGCAGCTAAATCAGATAACAGAAAAAACCGACCCGCTGATAAAAAAAATAAACGAACAGCGAAAGCAAGGCAAAACTCCTTACCGCGACCTGCCGTACAACGAATCCATAGCAAAAGCTGTTAAAAATACTGCTGCGAAAATCAAAAACCGCTGTGAAAATTTTGTAGTGCTCGGCATAGGCGGCTCAGCCCTCGGCAATATCGCACTGCAAACCGCGCTCAACCCTTATATGCACAATCTTCTGGATAATAATAAACGCAAAGGCGCAAGGCTTTTCGTTTTTGATAATGTTGACCCCGCCCAGTTCGGTTCATTTCTCGAATGGGTATCGGACAAGCTCAATAAAACCATATTCAACGTAATAAGCAAATCGGGAGAAACCGCAGAGACCGCAAGCCAGTTTTTAATTATTCGCAAACTGCTGCTCGATAGGCTCGGCCCTGACGGTTTTAAAAATCAGGTCATAGCGACTACCGACGCAACGGGCGGAACGCTCCGCAAAATTGTTGACGAAGCTCAACTTGAAAGCCTCGAAGTGCCTCAGGGCGTCGGCGGACGGTTCAGCGTTTTAAGTGCAGTCGGACTCCTCAGCGCAGCGGCCTGCGGAATCGACATCGACCAAATCCTCGCCGGTGCGCGTGATATGGATAAAAGGGTCAGCGATACGGATTTCTATAAAAATCCCGCGGCTATTAACGCAGCTATAAATTATCATTACTATAATCACGGCAAACGCAATTCCGTAATGATGCCTTATTGTTATGCGCTGAAGGATTTCGCCGACTGGTATCGCCAGTTATGGGCCGAGTCGCTCGGAAAGGCCCAAGACCTGACGGGCAAAACGGTGCATATCGGCCCGACACCAATAAAGGCGATCGGCACTACCGACCAGCACAGCCAGGTACAGCTTTATCGCGAGGGACCTAACAATAAAATCTTCACGTTCCTGCAGGTGCAGAATTTCCCAGCCAAATTGACTATCGGCCCCGCTCCCGAAAACGCTCCGCAGCTCGGCTATCTTGCCGGTGCGGATATGGGAAAATTACTCAATAGCGAAAAAATCGCAACAGAATATGCGCTGCTTTGCGATAAACGACCCTGTCTCACAATAACTTTTGACAGCGTGAACCCTTATACCGTCGGCCAGTTCATTTATCTTTATGAGGTTACAACTTCCATTACCGGGGCGCTCTTTAATATCAATCCGTACGACCAGCCTGCCGTCGAGCTTGGCAAAAAAGCGACGTTCGCACTGATGGGTCGCGAGGGATATGAAGAAATGGCCGGCGAAATCCAGCCCTGTACAAAAATCGACGACAGCTTTCTTGTATAATTACAGCTTGTCTTTTGAATCAGCCGATATAAAATCCTGGTTGAAAAACAAATATGTCGAACTCAATATCCTTGGCTGCAAGGAGGAAAAATGAACTACGCAGTGGTGATGGCGGGCGGCACGGGAAAGAGACTTTGGCCTCTTTCGAGAAAATCCCGGCCCAAGCAGGTCCTCAAACTTCTCGAGGGACAAAACCTGCTCGAACAATGCATCGAACGGCTCATCCCGATTTTCGACGTACGAAACATAATCGTCCTGACCAACGCCGATTATGTCGATATGGTCCGCGAGACCTCATCGCGGGTGCCCTATCAAAATGTCATTGCCGAACCGGCCGTGCGTGACACCGCCGGAGCTATCGGCCTCGCGGCTACCATTTTATCCAAATACGACTCCGACGCGACAATGGCAGTAGTCACCGCCGACCAAATCATCGAGCCGGCTGACGTGTTTCAGCAGGCGATAACCGATGGGCTGACGTTTATAAATAACAATCCCGACACGCTGCTGACGTTCGGCATCAAGCCGAGCTTTCCCAGCACTCAGCTTGGATATATAAAATGCCGCAGAGGCGGAAAGGCAAGCGGCTGTAAAAACATGATACACCCTGTCGAGGCTTTCAAAGAAAAACCCGACCTCGATACCGCACAGGAATATTTCGACAGCGGTGACTACTATTGGAATTCCGGTATGTTCGTGTGGAAGGCCAAAACCATTCTCGCTCATTTATCGCATCATCTGCCTGAATCAATCATGCCGCTGCAAAAAATTAAAGCCGGCTGGGACAGCCCCAACCAAATGCCTACTCTGAACGAATGGTTCGTTAAAATGCCTAAAATCAGTATCGATTTTGCGGTTATGGAAAAGGCCGACGACGTTCACGCAATCAAGCTCGACTGCCGCTGGCTGGATATGGGCTCGTTCGCTGCGCTGGCGGATATAATCAGTTCTGATGAAAATAAAAATATCGTCGTCGCGGCCAACAGCAAATTGCTCGACTGCAAAAATTCGATTCTCGTAACGGAAGATAAAAATCATCTCATTGCGGCCATTGGTCTGGAAAATATAATCGTTGCGCATACGCCCGACGCCACATTGATTTGTCACGCAGACGCGACACCGCGACTGAAAGAATTACTGGCTCTAATCGAAAAAGATTTGGGCGATAAATTCCTGTGATGGATTTAACAGGTGTGTAAAATTGCGCTGGCGATATCAGCCGCAACCGTTCGTTTCGCCGCCCGCTTGCAGTTTTCCCTCATTTGCTCTCGTTTTACATCCTCCTTTAGCAACGGCTCCAGTTCCTCCCACAACCATTCACAGCGGTCTTTGGCATCGGGCAAATCATCGACAATAATCGCAGCACCCGCTTCGACGAGCTTGCCCGCGTTGAGATATTGATGGAGGTCCGCGTGGTGCGGATAAGGCATACAAATGCTCGGCACAGCAGCCGCGGCGTATTCGGCAACACTTACCGCCCCGCTCCTGCCGATTACCAAATCCGACACCGCCAGCAAATCAGCCATATTATCATAATAGCCGACAACCTTAGCCGTTATCAAAGCGGTCTTATACGCAGCCGCAACTTTTTCAAAATTCACCTGTCCCGCAAGATGCACAATCTGCCAAGTATCCGCGAACGCAGCAAGTTTTTCCAGCAGTGAACATATAGTCTGGTTTATACTGGCCGAGCCGCTCGACGCACCCGTCACCAGCAAAACTTTTTTGCCGGCTGTCAATCCCAGTTCCGTTCGCGCTTTTTCCGCGTTAGGCTCATCGAATTGTTTTCTCAGCGGACAGCCCGTGATGTTGACGCGCAGCTTCCGGTTTGCGAAATATTCGACGGTCTCATCGAACTGTACAAACACCTCGTCAGCCCAGCGGGTGCAAAGTTTATTCGCCCGCCCAGCTACTATATCGACGTTTATCAATTTAACAGGTATACCCATCTTTTTCGCCGCTCTGCATACCGGGGCCGATACGAATCCGCCTGTACCTATAACAACCGCACTGCCGCATTGCCTTAACTGTGCCGCTGCGATTTTTTGACTTTTCAAAAAACTGTGAACGAATTTGAAAAAACCAACCGGCCCAAAAGACA
>JBBABK010000131.1:0-6100 GCA_041657685.1 Phycisphaerae bacterium
TAACTTTATAAGCATCTTTATCCGTGGGATTGTTATCTACAAAAGGATGTAAATAACGTAAACCCATTTTTTCCAAAAGCTGTCCCTTAACGCTGTTTTTCCTAACCTTGAAATCTCCTTCTTTGAGGTTAGCAGCTTTCACTACCGCCTCGACACGCTCCGAGCATACTATTGAATTGTAAGTCTCGCCATTACGCTTATACTTCAAAACGACGTAATCCAAATCAGGATTAACGGCGATGGCAAGATTCGCTGCAAGAGTCCACGGCGTTGTTGTCCAAATCATCAAGTTTACATATTGTTCTTCAGCATCCACCAATCGCAGTACTTTTAGCTTTTTCACGTAATCGGAAAGTATCGGGAAATTTACGAAGATGCTCGGCGAAGTTATATCCTTATATTCCAGTTCCGCTTCGGCAAGAGCGGTCTCGCAGCCGATTGACCAGTGGATGGGTTTTAGCTGTTTATAGACCAGGCCCTTGGAAACCATATCGGCAAAGACTTCCAAGATGCCCTGCTCGTACTGCGGCTTGAAAGTCAGATAGGGATTTTCGAAATCGCCGAAGATGCCCAAATCCTGAAACTGCCTGCTCTGGAGTTTTACATATTTCGAAGCGTACTTCATACAGAGCTTGCGGATTTCCGGTTTTGTCAGCTTCTTGGCCTCATCGCCCAGCTCGGTCATTACTTTTGCTTCGATGGGCAGGCCGTGACAGTCCCAGCCCGGCACGTACGGTGCATCGAAGCCGGTCATTGTTTTGTAGCGGACAACAAAATCCTTTAGCACCTTGTTGATGACGTGGCCCATATGTATATCGCCGTTTGCGTACGGCGGGCCGTCGTGCAGGATGTACATCGGTGCGCCTTTGCGGGCATCGCGGATTTTCGCGTACATATCCTGCTTGGCCCAGGCCTTTCGCCGGAGGGGCTCGTTCTGCGTGAGATTGGCCTTCATAGCGAACGGCGTATCCGGCAAATTCAGCGTGTCACGATAATTCTTTTTATCTTCAGACATCAATTTCCTTTCGTAAGCTCCGAATCGAATATACTAAGCAGAATCAGTAATTCTGTCAAGAAAAGCCCCTACCAGCCGCCCCCGCTCCCTGCTTGTGCTGCGCGACTTGACAATCACGGCTGTTGCGAATAGAGTTTGGCTAATGGCAAAAACACTTTATATCGTTGACGGACACGCCTATATTTACGCCTCGTATTACGCACCGATGCGACAGCGGCTGGTAAGCCCGTCAGGCGAACCGACCAAGGCGACGTATATTTTTACCACATCCATTCTCAAGCTGCACGAACAGGTAAAACCTGATATGCTCGTGGTCGCGATGGATTCCAAAGAGCCGAGCTTCCGCACGAAGATGTACAAAGAATATAAAGCACATCGGCCGCCGATGCCGGACGATTTGCCGGCGCAGATAAAACGTATCGAGCAGATACTCGACGCGATGAATATTCCGGTGCTGCGGTGCAGCACATACGAGGCGGACGATATAATCGGCACGCTCGCAGACAGGGCTTCAAAACTTGGCATCGATGTTTACATCTGCTCCAAGGACAAGGATATGCTGCAATTGCTTGACGGGCGGATTCGGACGTACGATATAAAAACCGGCGACGTTTACGATTCGGCGGCAATGATGCAAGAGATGAAAATCACGCCTGAACAGTTCGTGGATGTGCTGACGCTCCAAGGCGATACCAGCGACAATATCCCAGGTGTGGCGGACGTCGGTCCTAAAACCGCTTTGCAGTGGATTCAGCAATATGGTTCCATCGAAAATCTTTTCAAACACGCTGATGAAATCACCGGCAAACGCGGCGACAACCTGCGGGCGAGTATGGAACAAATCGCCCTGAGCAGGAAGCTGGTCTTAATCGACCGCGACACACCGGTTGAAATGGATTTTGAAAAGTTCGCACTGCACGGCTACGACAAGCAAAAGATGGGCAAATTGTTTGCTGAACTTGGTTTTTCGAGGCTGATAACCCAATTACAGCTTCAGACAGAAACTAAAGAAAAACCAGCAGAAATTGAAGAAGGTAAAAAAGGTGAAGCTGAAATAACCGAATTCGACTATCAGCTTATAAATACAGAAAAGTTGCTCGATGAGCTGATTGCGAAACTTAAAAATATCAAACGCTTCGCGATAGATACCGAGACAAATTCCATTGACCCGATGTGTGCGGACCTGGTTGGCATCAGTATATCCTGGCGGGCGAAGGAAGGCTATTATCTGCCTGTAAGGGCACCGCTGGGAACGAAACATCTCGAACTGCAATCCGTCAAAAACAAGCTTGGGCCGATACTCGCCGATGAGAAAATAAAGAAGGTCGGGCAGAATATTAAATATGATTTGCTCGTCCTTCGCAACGCCGGACTTCCGCTGGCCGGTGCCGATTTTGATACGATGGTCGCGTCGTATTGTCTCGACCCGCTCCGGCGAAGTCACGGTATGGACAGTATGGCGGCGGATTTTTTCGATTATAAGTGTATGTCGATACAGCAGCTCATCGGCAAGGGGAAAAACCAGCTTACTTTCGACCTCGTCGATACCGACGCGGCGTGCAGATATTCGGCGGAGGACGCGGATATCACCTACCGGCTGTATGAATACCTCAGGGAAAAACTGGATACCCAGCCTGCCCTGAAAAAACTTTTCGAAGAAGTCGAAATGCCGCTGGTCAGCGTACTGGCCCAAATGGAATATAACGGCGTCGCGCTCGATACCAAAGTGCTTAGAAAAATGAGCGGCAGGCTCGAAGGTGAAATCAAGTCTCTGACCGCTCGCATTTATGAGCTTACGGAAACTGAATTTAATATCGATTCGCCCAAACAGCTTGCGGAGGTTCTGTTCGACAGGCTCGGTTTGAAATCCGTCAGTATGGGCAAAGCCGGTCGAAGCACAGACGCGGCCGTTCTCGAACAACTCAGTAACGAGCATCCTGTAGTCGAACTGGTTCTTCAATACCGCCAGTTAAGCAAGCTGCAAAATACGTACGTTGAAAAACTTGGCACGTTAATTAACCCTCGCACGGGAAGGCTGCACGCATCGTTTAATCAGACCGTCACCGCGACCGGCCGACTCAGTTCCAGCGACCCGAACCTGCAAAACATTCCGATACGCACGGACCTCGGCAAACAGATTCGCTCGGCATTCGTGCCCGGCGATAAAAATGGCTGCATTCTCAGTGCGGATTATTCTCAAATCGAGCTTCGGCTGCTTGCCCATTTCTCTAAAGACAAGGCACTGGGCAAGGCGTTCGCCGAGGACAGGGACATACACCGATTTGTCGCATCGCAGATTTTCGGCGTCGATATCGAGCAGGTAACTAATGAGATGCGAGAACGCTGCAAGGCGGTTAATTTCGGCATCATATACGGACAGGGACCGTTCGGCCTGTCCAGAACCATCGGCATCAGCCAGAGCGAAGCGAAAAAATTTATCGAAGAATACTTCAAAAGATACAATTCAATAAAAGATTTTATGCGTGACGTTATCGACAATGCGAGACAAAACGAGTACGTCGAAACGATACTCGGCCGAAGGCGGAAAATCCTGAACATCAGAAGCAAAAACTCGATGAAACGCTCGCAGGCGGAACGCTATGCCGTCAATACCGTCATACAGGGTTCGGCAGCTGATTTAATCAAAGTAGCGATGATAAATATCCAGCGAAAAATCGACGCTGAAAATCTGCCTGTAAAATTAATCCTGCAAATCCACGACGAACTGGTATTCGAGCTGCCTAAAGACCAAATCGAAAAACACGGCGGCTGGATAAGCAGAGAAATGACGCAAGCGATAAAACTGGATGTCCCGCTCAAAGTCGATATCAAATCAGGCGCCAACTGGCTCGGTGATTAATTTTTATAAGTTTTTGTCGCCCTGCTCGGAGGCCTGGCTTGTTGCCCAGCGAATGGCATATTGAAGCAGTTCTGTCGCGTCCGAGAGATTGAGTTTATCCTTCAAATGAGCGCGGTATGTTTCGATTGTTTTTATGCTCAGATGCAGTCTTTGAGCGATTTTGCGAGTGCTGTAACCCTGGCCTATTAGCGAGAAAACTTCAAGCTCACGGTCACTTAGTTTATCGATGGCCGATGCACCAACGTCGGGGCCGCCACCGACAATTTTGTTCATCATTTTGGCAGCGACGTTGTCACTGACAAAAATACGCCCGCTCTGAATTTTGCGAATAGCATCGACGACTTTAACAGTAGCTTCTGATTTCATCACGTATCCTCGTGCGCCCGCCCGAAGCGAACGCTCCGCGTACAATGATTCATCGTGCATAGAAAGCGCGAGCACGGCAAGATGCGGGTACGAAATTTTTATATCTTTTATCAGCTCGATGCCGCTGGTATCTTTTAGGGAAATGTCCACAATGACAAAATCGGGCTGGTCTTTTTTGATAATAGCCATAGCCTGCTGCGCATCTTCGGCCTGTGCACATACTTCGAGGTCCGGTTCCTGGTCTATAAGCTGTGCCAGGCCCTGACGGACAATGGGGTGGTCATCGACCACAAGAATCCGGGTCTTTTGTTTTTCGGTTTTGGCTGTGCTTTTAATCGTCATTTTGGTTCACCTTATTGCGTTCGCCGGCACGTTCGACAGGAAAGGTGCATGTCACGATTGTTCCGCCTCCGGCAGCCTTTTTAACCATAAGCTCACCGTCTATTAAGTCTACACGATGGTCCATAATCTGCAAGCCAATTCCTGTACCTCTTTTTTCGAATTCCGCGGGAAAATCTCTGCCGTCATTTTCAACGGTCAGTACGGCCTGGTCCTCTTTGCAGGCCAGTTTGATATGTATTTTTTTAGCTTTGCCGTGCTTAATCGCGTTTGTCACCGCCTCTTGCGCAATTCTGTACAAATGCGAAGCATCCTCCGGATGCGCGAGGTCGATTTTCCGTTCACCGTGAAAATCACATTTGACTCCGAACAGGTGCTGCGTGTTGTTCGCCAGCTCCTGCAGCGAACTGACCAGGCTGCCGCTGTGAAAATCCACGGGATGCAGCCCTTTGGAAATGCCCCTTGCCTGGTTTGTCGCCTGATTTACCAGCTTGATAATTTCCGTGACATCCGCTGATTCCGGTACTGACTTTTTTGCCAGTTTCTGTTCGAGAACTCTCGCCATAAAAGCTATTCCCGTAAGCAACTGGCCGAGACTGTCGTGAAGCTCCTGCCCGATTCGTCTCTGTTCGGCCTCACTGATATTTATAATTTCGCGTTCGAGCTTGTTTCGCCGTTCTATCTCCGCGACCAACTGTTCGTTTGCACGCATCAACTCTTCCGTTCGCTCCTGCACAAGCTCTTCGAGATGCTCACGGTATCTTCGCAAATCATCTTCCGCCTGTTTTCGGGCGGTAACATCGATTCCGTAAACATTAACGTAACCGGATTCCGGCACAGGCGCCATTGTCAGGTCGAACAAAGCGTCGCCGGCATCGACTTCGAGCCTTTCGTTTTTGCCTCTTTCCAGGATGCGTGTAATATACTGCCGCCAACTCGGGGATATTCTCTGGCCGACCTGGCACTGCCAGCTTGAAAGCAGAATTTTCCCCGCCTTGTTCGAATGCAGAATCGTACCGTCGGCATCTATTCTAAGTACCGGGTTCGGATTTTCAGATGGAAATCTTGCGAGACTCGCAATCTGTTCCTCTGCCACCTCTCTTTCGGTGATATCTTGGACGAGTCCTATCATTCGTACAGGCTTGCCGGTCTTGTCACGAAGCACTGCTCCGATTTCTGATACCCATCTGACCGTCCCGTCGGGCCAAACTACCCTGTGCTTGATTTTGTAATCTTTGCCCGATGAGAGACATTTACTGACAGATTCCCTGACGAAGTTACGGTCTTGGGGATGGACGCATTCTATAAAAGCTCCATAGGTCCCCTTAAAACCGCCGCGGGTAAAACCGAATAAAGGCTCTATCTGTTCGGTCCAGGTCAGCTTGTCGGTGACAATATCCCAGTCCCAGCTTCCGATATTCGCGATTCGCTGAGCCAGTGCGTAGCGGTCTTCACTTTCCCTTAGTAAATCTGTCGCCTCTTTGTGTTCGGTGACATCAAGCCAGTATTCGATAACGCTG
>JBBABK010000132.1:0-6093 GCA_041657685.1 Phycisphaerae bacterium
CTCGAGCCTGCGGTTTCAGTGCCGACCGATGCAATGACCATCGATATCGGCAAGGACGGCTCGGTAAATGTCACCAACTCGACGGGCACCACTTCAGTGGCAGGTACAATTCAGCTTGCGCGATTTTTCAATCCTGCGGGTCTGAGCAGTGAAGGCGATAATCTTCTCGCCGAGACCGAGGCGAGCGGAACTCCTGTTACCGGCACAGCGGGTCAGAACGGGTTAGGCGCCATTCAGTCGGGTTTTCTTGAAAAATCGAACGTTCAAATGGTAACGGAGCTTGTCAATCTTATCACCGCGCAAAGGGCGTACGAAATCAACTCGCGGGCGATAAAGGCAGGCGATGATATGCTTAGAACCGCTAATGACATTGCAAGATAACGATTATGAAAACAAGAAAAATTAACATGTTGATAGTGTTTGTAGCCGTGTTTTGTGAGATGTGCATAGCTGAACCCGTGCTGAAGATTTATCTGCCGAGAGAAATACAGGTCGAAAGTGAAACCGTTCTGCTCGGTGATATTGCGGCAGTGCGAGGCCTGGACGAAGCGACGGAGCGGGCGGGGCAGATTAATCTTGGAAAATTTATTTACGCCGACCGGGATATGATTATCAGCAGAGAGATGATACTCGGCAGATTGACCAGCAGCGGATTCGACGCGAGCGAAATTGAAATTGCCGGCGCTGAAAAGGTTATTGTCAGCAGACAAAAGCTGATTATAAAGGCTGAGGAAATTTCGAAGGCTGCGGAGTCATTTCTGAAAAAGAATTTTCCGGATAAATCAGTTTGCAGGTATGAGACCGTCGGAGTTATTGATGATTTTGTGCTGACTGCTGAAGCGGAAAAAATCGAGCTTGTGCCGAGCCTGATTGCGAGCGGACAGGACAACAGAAAGAGAGTCAGTATATCAGTCGTTGCCGATGGAAGTATCGCTGGGACGTGTGAAATCGGATTTAAGCCTGTGTATTTGTGCAGGCAGGCCGTCGCGCTGCTGGATATCAAGCAGGGACAAATCATAACCAGAGAAAATGTCGAAGTTGTGCAGAAAACTTCGTCCACGGCGGAATCTAATTTTGTAATGCCTTACGGAATGGCGGCCAGGCGGAATATCGCGGCTGAGAGCATAGTAACAAAAGGAATGGTTGGGCCTGTACAGAGCGAGGTTTTGGTAAAGCGGAATAAGCACGTGGCGGTTGTTTTCGAAAGGCCCGGGCTTTCGATTTCCACTGTCGGCAAGGCGATGGAGGACGGGCGAGCCGGGGACTGCATTAAGGTGCAGACGCAGATTAACGCGACGACAAAAATAATTTTTGCCATGGTGAAAGATAACGGAACAGTTGAACCGCTGATATAAAGGAAGTGATTATGAAAACGAGAATAATTTATCTGATGATTGGAATTATGGTGCTGTTTGTATTTTCGGCACAAGCCGGGTCGATTTGGGCAAGGAGGGATATGAAGGTCAAGGACGTTTACTCCGACAACGTCGCAAGGAGTATCGGAGACGTGCTGACTATCCAGATAGTCGAGGACAGTACGATAGACAACAAGGCTACTCGAACGCTGGATAAAACAACCGAAAGAAACGCGCAGTTTAACGGTCAAATCGGAATCGAGCATATAATTCCCGAAGTGCCGTCGGTAACTTTCGGAACGGGCAGTGAATATACAAACACTCTCGACGGCAAGGCGGATTATAAAGATGAGCGGACATTCGAGGATTATATAACGGTAGTGGTAATCGATATTATGCCTAACGGCAATCTGGTTGTAGCCGGCGTGCGGGAGCGCGACATAGGCGGTGATATACAGACGATTGAGGTTAGCGGAATCGTTCGCACGGAAGATATTTCCTTTAATAATGTCGTGGAGAGCAGGCGGGTCGCGAATTTCAGAATCGTTTCTGACCTTGGCGGCGTCTCGGCTCCTTTTGTCAGGCCGAACTGGCTCGGCAGTTTCCTCGATAAGATTTGGCTGTTCTAAATTGGGAAGCGATTGTTTATGAAAAGAGTATTGATAGCTTCGATAATCGCAGCCTGTGCAATATCGGCACAGGGTCAGCGGATAAAGGACATTGTTGACATTCAGGGCGTTCGCGGCAACCCGCTGACCGGTATTGGTTTGGTGGTGGGCCTTGCCGATACGGGCGATTCCACGATGCCGTCACAGCAGATACTGGCGAAGATTTTCAAGGATTCGGGAGTCGTGCTGTCGCCGGACGAATTCAAAGGCGGCAACGTCGCGGTGGTTATGGTGACGGCGAATTTAGGGCCTTTCGCACGGCTTGGCAGCAGTATAGATATCGATGTTTCATCGATAGGTGACGCTGAAAGTCTCAAAGGCGGAATACTTTTGCCGACGCCTTTAAAAGGTCTCGACGGGCCGGGGCTTGACGGGCAGGTTTACGCTGTTGCGCAGGGACCTGTTTCAATCAGCGGCTGGACGGCCTCCGGCGACCAGGGTTCCATCAGCAAGAATCATCAGACGGTCGGGCGGATACCGAACGGCGCGACGGTGGAACGCGAGGAGCTTGCTGATTTTGTCGAATATATATCGGGGCAGAGATATGTCACCTTGAATCTTAGAAACAGTGATTTTACGACCGCTCAGCGAATCAAGACGACGATAAACCGGCAGTATCAGGAAAGTGCGGTTGTACTGGATGCCGCTACGATAAAAATCAGAGTTCCCGGTGAAATCAGAAATGATGAGATAGTTGGTTTTATCGATGCTGTGACCAGCTATGAGGTGATAGTTGATGCGCCGGCGGTTGTAGTGATAAATGAACGGACGGGGACGATTGTGGTCGGCGAGAACGTCGGCATTTCGGCGGTGGCGATTTCGCAGGGCAGTCTTGTGGTGAAAGTTTCCGAGACTGCCAATGTTTCTCAGCCAACCGCGCCTTTCTCGGATGCCGGAACTACGGAGGTTGTGCCTGAAACGCAAATCGGGATTGACGAAGAGCGAGGCTATTTGATTGCGGTGCCGCACGTGGTGACGGTTTCGGAACTGGCAAACGCACTCAATGCCATCGGCGCAACGCCCACGGATTTAATCGCGATATTCAACGCATTGAAAAAGGCGGGCGCTTTGCAGGCCCGGCTTGAAATTATGTAAGAGGTTATTATGGAAATCAGCAACACGATGTTAACGGACGCGGTGCTGCCGCCTGAAATACTGCCGGGAGTGAAAAATATTGAAAGCGCGCCGGAGCAGCAGAAGCAAAAAATCGCCAAAGATTTCGAGTCGCTTTTAATCGGCAAGCTGCTCGATGAAATGGGTGATACCATAGGTGAATCGGACGAGGACAGCGCGGCTTTCGGGCAGGTGAAAGGAATTTTTAATATGCAGCTCGCGAGGTATCTCGCGGACAACGGCGGGTTCGGGCTGGCAGCGGAGGTTTACGAGTCATTGAGCCGGCTTGAGGAAAAAGGGGCAGACCAGATTGAGGCGATTGATAAACAGATATGAACACGATAACGGAATTATCACAAAAAGTAGATGAGCTGCTCGTCATTCTGGAAAAGGATTTAGAGCATATCGCGAACGGGATTGAAGAATTAAACGGGCTCCGCACGCTTGTAATCAAGCGCGATGATTATGGTTTGGGCAGACTGCTCGAACAGATTCGTTCACAGTCAGGGGAATACACGGAAAATTTGAAACAAAGAGAGCAGGTCAGAAGCTGTATCGCGAGACTTCTCGATTGGCCTGTTGAAAAGGTCAAGCTTAGGGAACTGGAAAAAGCGGTATCGGCGGAGCAGTCAACTCGAATTAAACGAATGAGACAGCAACTGACGGAAAAAGTATCGCAAATGCAAAGCGGGCATTCCGGGACGGTGATGCTGCTGAGAGATTTGGCGAGATTTAACGGTATGCTGCTGAACACGATTCTGGAAAAAGGGCGAAGAAGCGGCACTATTTATAACGCACACGGCGGCAGGAGCAGGGGCGGTGAGGTCGCGTTTATGAATCTGAACCTGTAACGTTGCGGATGAACGAGGCAAGACAATGGCAAACCTTAACATAGGCATAACCGGGCTTCAGGCGGCACAGAAGGCGCTCGATATCATCGGCAACAATATGGCCAACGCGGCTACGCCGGGCTATCATCGCCAGAAAATTAATTTCACGCCCGCGTACAGCACGTTCAAGCAGTCGGCGATTATCGGCGGCGGCGTCGAGTCGTCAAGCATAACCCGAATGGTTGATAACCTTCTGGAAAAAGAGTTGCTTCGGCAAGGCTCGGCGCTTGCGCAGGTGTCGCAGGAATATGGTACGCTGCAGACGGTCGAAACGGCGTTCGGCGAACTATCGACCAGCGGCGGGCTGAATGAGGCAATCGATAAATTTTTCAACGCATTTGCCGATTTGACGAATCACACCGACGAAATCATCTGGCAGAGGCAGGTAGTTACCAATGCCGAGAGTATGGCAACTAAATTTCGAACGCTTGGCTCATTTCTTAATAAGCTCGATGACCAGATACAGATTGAAGCGGAAAATTTGGTTGAGCAGGCCAATATGATTATCGTCAAAATTGCTGCGCTCAACGATGACATCGAGAAGATGGAGCTGCAGGGCACCAAGGCAAATAACTTACGCGATGAAAGAGACCAGCTTATAACCGAGCTTTCGGAAATTGTCGGCGTCAATACATACGAGCGGGATAACGGGGTCGTGGACGTCGAGGCTGGCGGAATCGCGGTGGTAATCGCGACAAGGGCGACCGAGATAGAAGCAGGTGTTACAGACGACGGCAGCCTGGGGCTTACAATTAAAGGCGCATTGAACTATACGACATCGGTCAGTGGAGGCAGGCTGGGCGGATTGATAAATCTGAAAAATACGGTGTTCAATGATATAGAAGGCCAGCTCGATACGCTCGCTTTGACTTTGATTAGAGAGGTAAACAGTTTGCAGGTGCATGGGCTGGGGTCGTACGGCTCGTTCAGCGGGCTTGACGGCTGGCCCTTGACCGATGAGGTGCTCGCGAATTTTGAGCCGCCGATTACCGACGGGAAAATAAATATAAGAGTTACGGATACCGACACCGGTGAGATAACCCGCCACGAAATTGACCTTGCTGCTATTGTTCCGTCCGACCCGGTTGAAGGATTAACCGTTTCCGACGTGGCCGGCGAGATTGATAACATCACTGGATTGAACTGCTGGTACGACGCGCTCGGTCTGCATATTCAGCAGTCGGCGGTTAATTATGAATTCGATTTTTCACCCGCTGTTCTGCCCGAGCCGACCGCGAGCACTTTAACAGGCGGGACGGTGCCGGAAATTGCGGTATCGGGTGTTTACGAAGGTGCGGAAAATGACACGTTCAGTTTCGAGGTGTCTGGAGCCGGCAGCGTCGGTAACGGCACGCTGACTCTTACGGTTCGAAATGACGCGGGGCAGGTGATTAAAACGTTAAATATCGGCGAAGGTTATGCGGCCGGCGACGTGCTTTCGCTCGGCAACGGAATAAATATCTCAGTCGGGCTGGGCGATTTCGGCGCGGGGGACAGTTTCGAGGTTGACGCCTTTGCGAACAGCGATACATCGGGATTTCTCGCCGCGACGGGGATGAACTGTTTTTTCAGCGGGAGCGGCGCGCTTACGATAGGTGTTTGCAGTGAGATTAATGAGGATGCGACTCGCGTGGCAACGAGTCTCGGAGCCGACGGGCTTGATAATTACAACGCGACGAAGATGAGCCAACTGGTGAATGAGTCGATAGAAGAGCTTGATAATATGACCATCGGGACATACTACAAAAAGCTTGTCACCGATATCGGCCAGGAGATGAATGTAAGACAGCTTAATCAGGATAACCTGGAAGTGATTGTGCAGAACCTGTCGAATCAGCGTGATGAAGTCAGCGGGGTGGATATCAATGAAGAAGCTGCACAGCTTTTGATATTCGAGCAGATGTTTCAGGCGATGGCGAAATATCTCAGCACGGTTCAGTCAACGATGGACAGCCTGATGGCAATTATGTAGAAAATTTTTAAGAGGCACTGATATGGGTGGAACGCTCGGCAGTTTGTATAATAACGTAAGTTTCGGGTTGGGTCTTAACGCAAGGGAAATACTCA
>JBBABK010000133.1:0-6092 GCA_041657685.1 Phycisphaerae bacterium
GTTCAGTTTTCATTTATAATTATCCACCTGTCCCGGATGCAAACGCCTTGCCGACCTTGCGTCTCACGTGCTCATCAGCGTAACGAATCCCTTTGCCCTTATAAGGCTCCGGCGTTCTAATGCTCCGCACGTCCGCCGCGAACTGGCCCAGCAGGCATTTATCTATACTCGTAATCGTAAACGTCGCCGGCACATCATTGCCCCTGGTCGCTTTGACTTCGATATTCACCTTAACGCCCTGCGGAATCTTCCGCTCTATAGCATTGCAGTATCCGACCTGAAACACAAGCTTGCCGCCCTGCTCGTTGACGCTGTAGCCGGTGCCGTAAACCGCCATCTTCCGTTCGAATCCCTTGCTTACGCCCTCAATCATATTCGCAATCAGCGCCCGCGTCGTGCCGTGCATCTGCCTTGCCCGCCGGTCGTTGATATCGGTGTTTTCCACCTCGACTTGCTTGCTCGACTCGTCCACCTTGACCGTAATATTTTTCACCAGCGCAAATTCGCTCGTCCCCAGCTTGCCCGACACTTTAACTTTGCCACCGCTGCTTTCGACCTTCACGCCGCTCGGAATCTCAACAGGTTTTTTACCAATGCGACTCATTAGCTCACCGTACAAAGAATTTCACCGCCGACTTTTTCCCGCCGGCATTTTCTGTCACTCAACACGCCCTTGCTCGTCGAGACCACCACCACGCCCATACCGTTGAGCACGTGCGGCAAATCCTCGACCGCCGAATAAACCCGCCGGCCCGGCCTGCTCACGCGATCAATCGTGCGAAGCACCGCCAAACCGTAATTATCATATTTAAGCTGCACCCGCAGAACCCCCTGCTTGTCGTTGTCAATCCTGTCAAAACCATTGATAAAACCTTCTTCTTTCAGGACCGCCGCGACGCCTTCGCATATCTTCGACGCTTTGATATTTACTTCGCTCTTGCCAATCCTGGCCGCGTTGCGGATTCGGGTCAGCATATCTGCTATTGGGTCACTATGCATCTATTACTCCAGCTTCAAACTCGCTGATTACTACCAGCTTGCCTTTCTCACGCCCGGTATTTTCCCTTCGTGCGCCAGCTTGCGGAAGCAAAGCCTGCAAAGCCTGAACTTGCGATAAACAGCCTTGCTCCTGCCGCACAACTCACATCGGGTATAACCCCGTACGCGAAATTTCGGTTTCTTCTTAACTTTATTTTCAAGTGCTTTGGTTGACATTCACCAGCTCCATTTATTCCCTGAAAGGCATCCCGAAACTGCTCAGCAGTTTCTTCGCTTCGGCGTCCGTTTTTGCCGTTGTCACGAACGTAATATTCATTCCCTGCGTAAACTCGACCTTGGCCGGGTCAATCTCCGGAAACACGCTCTGCTCACTGAGTCCCATCGAATAATTGCCGCGACCATCGAACCCCTTCGGGTTCAATCCGCGAAAGTCTCTCACCCGCGGAACCGCAAGACTAATCAGCCTGTCCATAAACTCGTACATTCGCACCCCGCGAAGCGTCACCTTCAGGCCCGTTTCATTTCCCGCGCGAACCTTGAAATTCGACACGCTTTTTTTCGCCAGGCACACAATCGGCGCCTGCCCGGCTATCATTGTCAAATCCTTTTTCGCGCCCTCCATAAACTTCTTGTCCGCAAGGGCCTTTCCCAATCCCATAGATATCACTACCTTGGTCATTTTCGGAACCGCCATAGGATTGGTATAACCAAACTGCTCTTTCAGCTCAGCCACAACTTTCGACTTATATAAATCTTTCAAACGCGCCATATATCAGTTCACTTTGCTTTAAGACTTTGCCTTTTTAACCACGCTGATTTCCGTACCGTCCACCGCAACACGCTTTTTCGTCCCGTCCGATTCCACCTGATAACGCACCCGAACGCCCTTATTGCTCTTCGAGCTTACCACCAGCACGTTGCTGATATGTATCGGCTGCTCGACACTTATTCTGCCGCCCTGCGGATTGCGACGCGAAGGCCGGACGTGCTTCTGGACCATATTATGTCCCTGCACGATTACCCTGTTTTCATCGCGAATCACCCGCAGCACTCTTCCGGTCGCGCCCTTGTGGTCGCCGCTGATAATCTGAACGGTATCACCTTTTTTAATATGCATCGCCATTACACAACCTCACTGGCCAGCGAAACAATCTTCATAAAATTCTTTTCACGCAACTCACGTGCAACCGCGCCGAATATACGCGTCCCTATCGGGTTGCCGTCGTTGTCAATCATAACCGCCGCGTTGCTGTCGAAACGAACATAGCTGCCGTCCGCTCTCCGCATCGGCGTCTTGGTCCTGACAATCACGCACTTATGAACCTTCTTGTCATCGAGCGAACACGTCGGCAGACACTTCTTAATCGCCACGCAAATAATATCACCGATGCTCGCGGTTGGCCTTTGCATCTTGCCGTGCCGCTTGCCGGTCCTGCCGAGAACCTTTATGCACTGCGCCGACTTCACGCCGCTGTTATCGGTCACATCCAACATTGTTTCTTGCTGTATCACCGTAATGCCGCTTTCAAACTTTCATATTTTCCAACTCTGCCTTGGCCACAACTTTTACAAGCCGGTGGTTCTTGCTCTTGCTGATCGGCCTGCACTCCGCAATCTCGACCTTATCGCCGATGCCGCACTGGTTCTTCTCGTCATGCACGCCGATTTTCGTCCTCCGGCGGATATACTTGCCGTATTTCGGGTGCTTGATTTTATATGCAATCGCAACCTTCACGCTTTTATCGCCGCTTCGGCTTACCACCACGCCTGTCAAAATTTTTAATTTACGTTCTTGCACCTTATTTTTCCTCGGCCTTACTTAATTGCCTCTCACGTAATACTGTCTTTACACGTGCTATCTCACGCCTGGCGTTTGTTACCGCCTTACAGTTCTCCAGTTTTTCCGTCACCGCCTGGCAGTGCATCTCGAACAAATGCTTCTGCAAATCTTCGAGCTTGCTTACCAGTTCATCGGTGCTCATTTCACGATAATTGCCCTTCATTATCTATAATCCCAATTATAACGAATGTCTTCGTTTCACAAGTCTGCACCTTATCGGCATCTTATGCGCAACTCTCGCCAGCGCCCTTTTCGCTATCATCTCATCGACGCCGCCTATTTCGAATATAACAGTACCGGGTCGCACTCTCGCCGCCCAGTAATCAGGCTCGCCTTTGCCTTTGCCCATTCGAGTTTCCAGCGGCTTGGAGCTTATCGGCTTGTGTGGAAATATCCGGATATATACCTTGCCTTCGCGATGAAGGAAATGCGTAGCCGCGACTCGACCGGCCTCTATCTGCTTACCGCTAATCCAGTGCTGCTCCAGAGCCTGCAATCCGTACTCGCCGAACGCCACGTAATTCATCCGCGACGCCTTGCCCTTCATCCGGCCGCGCTGGCTTTTACGATACTTAACTCTTTTCGGCATCAATGCCATAATTCAAAACCTCAAGCGAAATTCAACTATTACGAGCCTTGCGATTCCTGCTGTTCCGTCGAACCGCCGCTGCTTTCTGTTTTGTCCTGCTGTCCTCTGCGACCGCCGCCTTCACCGCCACGGCTTCTGCCCGCTCCGCGACCACCGCCAGGCCCGCGTCCGCCGCCAGGACCTCTGTCTCTGTTCGGTCTACTTGGTCTTCGCCCAGCCAACGGCTCCAACTGCTCACCGTACTTGCCTTTGTAAACCCAAACCTTTATTCCAATAGTCCCGTACGTTGTGTGAGCGGTCGATAACGCATAATCTACGTCCGCGTCAATTGTATGCAGCGGAATACTTCCCATCTTCTGCATTTCCTGGCGGGCTATTTCAGCACCGGCCAGCCTGCCGCTGCAGAGTATTTTCACTCCCTTTGCGCCGGCGTTCATCGCATTTTCACAATGCTGCTTCATAGTCCTGCGGAATGATGCACGTTTGCCGAGCTGCTCAGCTATCGATTCGCCAATCAGCACCGCATTCAGCTCCGGGTCTTTGATTTCAATCACGTTCACGTTGACCTTGCGACCCGTCAGCACCTCAATCTCCTCACGCAGCTTATCAACCTCGCCGCCGCGAGCGCCGATTATCACGCCGGGTCTTGCGCTGAACAAAGTTACCTTCACTTCATTGCTCGTGCGGACAATCTCGACCTTCGCTACCGCGCCCTTAGGCATCGTACGGTTATATTTCTTGTCAACAAAATTGCGTATCTTCTGGTCCTCGACGAGAAACTCGCCGTAACTGGCCTTCGGAGCATACCACACGCTCTGCCATCCAAGTCTTATGCCTGTCCTGAACCCAATTGGTGATACTTTTTGACCCATATTATACCGGCCTTAGTTTTCTTGTTTTTACAATTCCGTAACAGTTATATGTATATGACATCCTTTTTTCGTTATCGAATGCGCCCTGCCTCGGTCTTTCGCTCTCCACCGCTTTGTCCCGATGCGAACGCCCGCGTCATCGACCCGCGCTTCACTTACATACAATCTGTCAACGTCCGCCTGCTGCTCGTCCGCGTCCGCGACAGCGCTTTTTACAACCTTCTCAATCATTGATGCCGCCCGTTTGCGCGTGAATTTTAAAATATCAAGCGCGTCCTGCACGGGCCGGCCCGCTATCAATGCTGCTACCAGTCTTGCCTTGCTCGGCGACATCGGCGCGTGCATATAAGATGAATGCCACGCTGAAATCTCCGTCGCTTCGACCGAAAGTGCCGTTGCCAGCTTCTGAACGTCACTGCGTCTCGGTATTGGTTTTAAAAGTCCGTGCTGCCAGTTCTTAATCGCCGAAACAGCCTTTTTGCTGTCCATCCCGCCGCCGGCTATCTGGTTCGCCAGATGCCCGACATCAATCTTGCGACTGACACAGATATCATTGAATTTTTTCGTACTAAGCATTGCTCGGTATCTTTATTAAATCTAACTAAATTATGTTGTTGCCTCAGCTATCTTCTTACTCGAATGTCCTCTGAACGTCCGTGTCGGCGAAAACTCTCCAAGCTTATGCCCGACCATATCTTCAGTCACGAACACCTTGTGAAACATCTTGCCGTTATGAACCATAAACGTATAGCCCACAAACTCCGGCACTATCGTCGACCGTCGCGACCAGGTCTTAATCGGCTCGTGAGAACCTTCCGACTGGTGTTTGGTCACCTTGCCCAACAGCTTCTCATCGATAAACGGCCCTTTTTTCAGCGATCTGCTCATTAATCCTGCCTATCTTTTAAAATTCGAAATCCTTAATTCGAAATCCGAAATTACAATACTAATTGTCCTTGTCTCTTATTTTTTCTTCTGCGAATAATCCGCTTATTGCTTGTCTTTCTCGGGCTTCGTGTCTTGCCGCCCTTGGCCAATACACCGGTCGGTGAGCACGGATGCCTTCCGCCGTTGCTCCTGCCTTCACCGCCGCCCATCGGATGCGCCACAGGGTTCTGTGCCTTGCCGCGAACATGAGGACGCCAGCCCATATGCCTGTTTCGGCCGGCCTTGCCGATGTCCACGTTTTGATAATCAGGATTGCTCAGCCTGCCGATTGTCGCCCTGCATTCCCTGCGAACCATTCTCATCTCGCCGCTTGGTAAAATTACCGTCACCCAGTCGCCCTCTTTCGCTACGATTCTCGCAGCCGCGCCCGCCCCGCGAACCATTTTTCCGCCCTGGCCGGCGGTCATTTCTATATTATGTATTTCCATACCCGCAGGTATCGACCAAAGCCGCATCGCGTTGCCCAGCTTAGGCTCGACCGCGTCGCCGCTTTCAATCATCTCACCCACTTTAATTCCCAGCGGTGCGAGGATATATCGCTTCTCGCCGTCAATATAATGCACCAGCGAGATAAAGCAGTTGCGGTTCGGGTCATATTCGACCGTCGCAATCTTGCCGGCCACGCCGTCTTTATCGCGCTTGAAATCGATTACCCTGTAAATCTTGCGCGCCCCGC
This sequence comes from Phycisphaerae bacterium, assembly GCA_041657685.1. Lineage (GTDB taxonomy): Bacteria > Planctomycetota > Phycisphaerae > Sedimentisphaerales > Anaerobacaceae > JBBABK01. The sequence continues at coordinate 5,925 of JBBABK010000133.1, forward strand.
CGCCGCGAAATCTCACCGTCGTTTCGCCGGAATGATTGCGACCGCCGCATTTTTTAATACGCTTGCAAAGCGACTTCTCGGGCCTGGTCGTCGTCAGTTCCGCATAATCATTAACCGACGCATTCCTGCGCCCGGCACTTGTTGGTTTATATATTCTAATACCCATAG
>JBBABK010000134.1:0-6010 GCA_041657685.1 Phycisphaerae bacterium
AGCAACGTGCAAGGCGTAGTTGTGCCAGCCGCCCTTCTTTACCTCGCCGCCCATCTTGTGCATCCGTTCCGCGCTCATCATAATATCGGATAGCACATTGCTTTCCATTAGCCCGCGATGCGCGTTGTATATTTCCTGTATGTTCTTATCAAAGTGATAGCCCTGCGCCTTGAGAGTATTGAATATCCCGCCAGTTTCGTCAGCCTTTAGGAACGGCTGTCCCAAGTTCTTCAAGTGGGTAGATATGTTCAGCGGAAGGTCGTGTCCATAGCGTAGCGCGGTTATATTATCAAAGAGCTTGTTCCAGCCAGTATTGCTACCAGCCTTGTTCCAGCCCATAAACTCGTCTTTGATAAACCATTGCAGCCATTCCTTCGTCTCCCTTACGCCCTTCTGTGTGCTGTCGGGAGTGCCGAAGTGCTTCTCAAACATTTGGCTAAGTGCTTCGCCGTAAACCTTCTTGAACGTCCAGTCCACCTGCGAGATGATGGTATCATCCATTGATAGCAGGTCTACCTTATTGCCCGTCCTGTGCAGCGATGCAGGGTCTATCAGGCTAACATCAATAGGGCTGTCCCTAAAGATACCAGTCTCCAGCTTTACACTGGTAGGCGTTGCGCTGGCTTTGCGGGCGTAGCTTTCAATGTATTCCGCGCCTTCAGTGAACTGTCCCTTTGATAGTTCCCATTGCGCTATCTCTGCATCTATCGCCTTGTCCGCGCCAGTGATAGCCTGTCCCGCTCTACGCTTGAGCCATACACGCTCTACGTTCTCGTGCTTGTGCCGCCTTACAATATCGTTCCACCACTCAAGGTATCCGTTAGTAACCTTTACCCGCGCAGCGTCCATTGACTTGGCTTTCATAAACTGGTAGTCGCTACCGAAGATACCATTGAGAACGCTATACTGGTGCTTGCCTGGTATCGTTAGCAAGTCTATCAGCGTCATCTTCTGCGGAAGGTCATACTTACCGCTGGCAACTGTGAAGTCCACGACAGCCGTTCCTAGCTGGTTGATGCGCTGGAATGATTTCTGCGCTTCACCCATATAGCCGCCTGAGATAATCGGTGAGCCGCCCTTAGCATCGGTAAAGCCTAAGTGCTTATCAAGGAACTCAAGCGTCATAGTCCTAGCATCTGCATCAGCCATCGTGCTTTGGAACTTAGCGAAGCTACCGATAATCTGCCTTGGGTCGCCTTCGGGGTATCGCGCTGGCATCCGCGCCAAAGCCTGATGCTCAGGGTTAGTTGATAGTTCCGCTTGCTTGCGCCCGTGTGCATCTACCGCTTTGGTATATTCATACTTCGTATCGCGCAGTTTATGATACTTGACTGTTAGCTCTTGGCTGGCAATGTTCTTGAGCCGTGTCTTTGCGTTGGCTTCTTCCTGCCCCGCCGATAGCATCCCGCCCATCGTCTTACGCGCTGCTAGTGTCTGTTCATAGTCAGCCTGCGCTTCCAGCATAGCCTTGTGCGCCTGTGCTACCCTGCTCTTATACGGGGTTAGTATCGCAAGGTTACGCTTACTCTCGCCCAAGTCATTGGTTGCATTGAACTTACCAGCCGCTTTCTGCGATGCTTCGTATTCCGCTTGACTGGTAACGAATGGTATCTTACCGCCTTCTAGCGGTCGTATCTGTGCAAGCAGCCGCATCCATTCCTGCTCACGCGGGCTTACATCAGGTGCAACATACATCAAGCGTCTAGCGTCTTGCTTGCTAATCCCCAAGTCCTTAGCCATTGCATTGATAACAGGTAGTGATGGATACTGCCCGTTAGTCATCTTCGCCTTTAGTTCTTGGACTGTCAGCCCGTTATCCTTAGCGTAACGCTCCATTGCGTAATACGCTTCGTTGCCTTCTCTGCGCTGCGCTATTTCCTCTGATAGTTGCCCTAGCGTCATACCCTTCTCTTTGCGTATCTTATTGACGAAGGCTTCCTGCATCTGCTGTGCAGCGAACATCTCGCCTTCAGGCGCGAAGTAGCTATCAAAGTTGGCAATGAAGTCAGGATGCTGTAAGTCCTTAGCTATCTTGACGATGCTCTCCTTAGCTGCGGGGTCGCCGTCAGATAGCCGCTGCCTTAGCTGTGCAATCCACTGGACGGGCGTAACGCCGACATTCTTATCGGCTATCCCATTGAGTATCTTGTTCTCGCCATACTTCGTTAGCATCTTGATTGCGCTATCGGCGTTCTCAACGAAATCCATATACGCGCTCTCACTGACCAGCGCACCGGACTTATCAAGCGGGGATAGTATTTCCTTGCCGCCCTGTATCAGCGAAGTGAACGATGACTTAATCACGGGATAGCGTATATTGTGTATGAAGTCGCCGTCCGTGTTACCCATTGCGCCGCCTGATAGTTTAGCGATTGCCTTCGGCGCAAGCCATCCAATCGCTCCGCCCATTACAGCACCAGCACCAGCGGATGCCAAGACTTCTTTAGCGTCTCCACCTTCGGCTGCGGTTAGACCAGCCGACATCATACCCATCCCAACGCCCTGTCTAATAGGCGTAGCGAATAGGGTAGATGCCATTTCAGGCGTGAACTTAGACGACTTCTTCATAATCTGTCGCGATAGACCAGCGAACATCTCATCGCTTGCGGTAAACGGCAAGGCTAACGGAGCTAGTTTGTTAGCCCTGAACATCTTACCGCCGACCTTCAATGCGCCACCTACGCCGCCTGTCATTGCAAGGTTGGTTATGAAACCAGCCGTTCCGCCTACATAGCCCGCGATAATATCAATGGGATTATCGCTATTACCACGCACATCGTTCCAGCTAGACAGTCCTAGTCCGTGCATACCAGCTTCCATAAGCTGCGGGGACGGGAAGCCCGCTTCGTATAGGTATGCCATATAAGCGCGCTGATACCACGGCGCACCTTTACCTGGCACGGGTAGCCCTAACTTACTGGTATAGTATGCGTTCTGCGCCTGCGATGCCTGATACGGCGAATAGCCATCCGCCTTGTAATACTTGGGGTCGCTAAGGTAGTTGCGAAGGGCATAGTCCATCGTCTGCGGATTGACTTCTCCGCCTTCCGCTTGCAGCAATGCCTTAGCCTTGCTCTGTATTACCAGTAGGTCAGCAGATGCCCTGTCAAACTCGTTGAGTGTGCTGAACAGCGGGGTATGAACGAAATCCATCTTACCAGTCTTAGTATCGTAAAATGTCTTCCATTCGGGACTAGCGGGGAACTGGAAGTATGGTAGCTGCGGTTGTCCTTTCGCTACCCGCTCTATGTTGTCCTTATAGATACTATCATTACCTTCCTTACGCGCAGCTTCCATCTCCGACATCTTGGAGTATTCGTATGAGTTGAGCTTGCCAGATTGCTCGGCTTCTTTGTTCGTTGCTACTTCAGTGCGCTTCCACCACGGGTCGAACAACTGACCAGTTGCACCCTGATATAAGTCAGCACCTAAGTAATCTCCCAAGTCTCCTAGATACTGCCCCGTGCTACGGCGTTTCCCACCTGAATTGGTAACGCCTGCACCGACAGTCCCGCCCTTACCATGGTTCATCATAGTCCGTTTCAGTTCGCGCCGTGCAGGTTCAGGGTTAGACGGAGCGGCTACATACATCGGGATTTCGGTGGTAGCCTTAGCCGCTTCACGCGCCAATCGTTCCCGCTTGAGCCGTTCCCTGCGCTGCTTCGCGGTTTCTAACGGACGCTTGGAGTTATCAATATCAATTATCATAGTTAGCTCGGAGGCTCAAATGGGTTGGGAGGAGGCGGAGTGCCGATGTCACTACCTTTAGGTGTCCCAGTAGGATACTTTTCTTCCTTCCAAGCCGCCATTGACGGGAAGCTACTCCTGACGTGGTATCGCTTGGCGAGAGCCTCCGCTGCCGCCTTATCTTGGTAGTATTCTTCTTCAACGGATATATTCTTCGGCGCGGCAACATAGTATGGTATCTCGTTTGCATCAGGCGGAGCATCGCCACCACGACTGCGATAGCGTCCAGCAGAGCCACCGCCAGTAGTGTGAACCTGCATAAGCTCTGATACCAACTCAGGATACTTGCGGATGAGTTCGCTATCATACATATCGCGCACCATATCAATAACAACCGAGCCGCCAGTAGTATCCTTATACCTTGAGGTTAGGTTATCAGGTATCCAGTTCAACTTATCCAAAGCCGCCTGTGCCTCAGCCTCATATTGTTTCTTTTTGGTAGCATCCTGCTCACTGCCAGCTTTCTTTTTTGCCTGCTCGTATTCGTTAGCCCAAGTAGTAAGGTCAAGCAGCATCCCCTCGCGCATCTTGCTCGCTACGCCTAACGTTTTCAGTAGGTTATCAGGCGACAAATCACGCGCCGTTATCGCAGTGTCCAGTTTATCCTTATCCATCCACGGGACATTCTTCGCCAACCCCAAGATGGCTTCCTTCTCCCATCCAGCGTTGATAGCTCCCCATACAGTCTGTTCCGAGTTGAAGCGGAAGTTGGGGTCTAGTTTGCGCGACATATAGTTCATAACGAAATCTGTAATACCAGGAACATCCTTTACCCGCTTACCCTTCATAGCATCAGAATACAGGAAAGGAGCTTCTTCTGGCGTAAGACCAGACATAGTTATAAAATCGCTGATTGGTGTCTCATTGACTTGCTTCTGCCAGTCAAACTGCTGCTGCTGGCGTTTCTCCTCGCTATCCATTAGCTTCTGTTGCTGTTGTGCAGCCTTCAACTGTTCCTGTTGTAGCTTCTGCTGCATCGCAAACTCCTGTTCCGCCTGCGCCTTCTTCTGCTGCTCCTCTGCAAGAGCCTGACGGAACATTGTAGCCTGCGTGTATGAGCGGATAGCACGGGCGATAGGGTTCACGGGAACTTGCGAACCCTGTCCCTGCATCATCCCGACCTGCTGCGTGTTTTGCATCATATCAAAGAGTGCCATCGTTACACCGCCCCTTCGTATTGTCCAGTCATCAAGTTCCAAGTGCCGCCTAGCATCGGGTTAGTTCCACCACCTGCGAAGTTGGTAGTGGGTAGGTTTTGCTTCTGCCCCTGTCCCATCGCGCCCCATAGCTCCATTAGTGCACCGCCTATCTGCGACATATCGCTTGCCTGATATGCGTTACCAGTCTGACCTGCTACCCGCGTCTCAAACGATGGTAGTAACTGCGCTAACAGGCTACCCATCTGCGTTAGCTGTCCCTGCTGGAACATACCCATTCCGCCAATCCCGCTTGCCGCTGTTGATAGCGCATCCTGCCCCATCCCGTAAGACTGCAAGCCAAGCTGCGCTGCGCTATTCATACGATTGAGTTCCGAGCTATACGCTTGATAGCCAAGATTAGACATTGCATCGGTAAAGGCTGGCGTGTTCTGCTTGAGCATCCGTTCACGGGCAAGCGCACCTGAGCCGCCCCCGCCCATCCCCATCGCCGCTGTATTAGCACTAGCGAAGGCATCGTCCATAGAGCGGTTGAACTGCCCGCCTAGACTTTGCACCATCCCCTGATAGTATGGGTTATTGGATAGGTTAGCATACTTCCCGCCTAGCACATCGGACACATAGGAATTGACGGCATCAGGCTGGTTCTCCGTTAGCTGGCGATAGAAGTTCTTAGCCTCGTCAATACTACCGCCACCAGAGGCGTAGCTCTCCTGCGCGCCGCTGAACATACCCTTGAAGGTATTCCATAGCTCCTGACGCTTGGCGGCGTTCTCGCCTTGATACTGGTCGTAGTATTCTATTTCGCTGGTCTTATACTTCTCATCCTCACCACCGAATAGCGACAGTAGCCCCCCGCCAAATCCTAGCAGGCTTCCAAGTAGTGCATCGTCAATTCCAAACATAGGTTAGCCCCCGTAGAGCAGTTTGCGTAAATAGGTTACAGTCGGGTTCTCCGTCTGCGCTGATGTAGTATCGGTCATTCGCATATTCTGTGTGCCTTGCGCGCCAGGGTTGGTTGGCGGCACAACAACACCAGCGGGGTTAGTTGCCTGCGCAGGGCTAGTGGACTTGCTCATAGTCGGTAGTCCACTTGAAAACATCTG
>JBBABK010000135.1:0-5986 GCA_041657685.1 Phycisphaerae bacterium
AGAAAATCATCGATTTGCTCGAGAAGCTGCCAGGTCTTTTTCGCCTCGGCCTCATCAACCAGCGAAATAGCGAAACCAGCGTGCACCAGCACCAGGCTGCCGAGCCTTGCGTCGGGTAGCAGCGTGGTCTTGGCGCGAAACCGATTGCCCATCGCATCGACAATCGCGTTGTCGCCTTCGATTTCAACTATTCTGGCAGGTACCGCTAAACACATTTCGTCGCTCGTTTCCCGTCGCTCGTCGCCCGTTGCTCGTTGCTGGATTCACTATTCAACTTCAATTTGTTAATCAGGCTGGACAACATTCGACTTTCATGATTTATTTCTTCTGCCAATTCGCGTGCGTCTTTATCAGCGATGTAGTTGCGTCTTCCGGCAATAACAAGCTGGGTATCCAGTTCCGCACAAGAGCCTAAAGAAATATATAAAAACTGTTTATACTCCTTATTTGATTTTCTCGCAAATCCTTCCGCGATATTCGACGCTATAGAAACCGCAGCCCTTCTCATCTGCCCTGCTAAACCGTAAAGCTCGGATTTAGGAAAACTGTCGGTTAATTCGTATATTTTGTCAACGATTTCAATTCCTTTTTGCCAGACGTTCAGGTCTTTATAATCCCTGACTTTCATAATCTTTCCTGTGAGTACATTTTTCGAGCGACCAGCGACGCAGCGTTTTTCGAGCGACGAGTCACGAGCGGCCAGCGACGATTTGGCCCAAAGAGATACCGCCGTCGTTGGCCGGGACAAGCCGGTTAAATAATACGGTAAAATCGTTTCGCTTCAAGCCTCTTATCAGCCGATTCGCTAAATATCTGTTGCAAAACACCCCGCCGCTAAGCGCGACCCTGTTCAATCCCGTTTTTTCGCGGGCCTTTTTCACCATCTCGCACAGCCCGTCGGCAAGGCCGTTATGGAATTTGGCTGCTATAATCCCTGCATTCGTTCCATTTCTAACGTCGGCGATAATCTGTTTTATCATCGGCCTTATATCCAGCAGACACACGTCCCCGTCAACAATATCGAAATCGCAGCTCTCGTCGCAGGTTTCGTCTATCGCCGCTTCCAGCGCCATTGGCAGCTGCGCTTCGAAATTATTTTTCCCGCCCAGTCCAGCAAGAGCGGCTACACAATCAAATACCCTGCCAAGGCTCGACGTGTTCACCGTATTAAGCGAGCTGCGAATCTGCTGCAAGATGAGCTTCTGTTTTTCCGCGCTCGGCTCGATTTTTTCCAGCAGCCAGTCGAATTCATCGAGAATAAAATCCTCGCCGTATGCCTGCGATAATAAGCCGAGCGTTGGCCGAATCGCTTCCTTAGCCGCTAAATCCCCGCCTGCCAGCGGATAATACATCAAATGGCCGAACCGCTCGAACGCGTGCAAATCCGCGATTAGAAATTCACAACCCCATACCGCGCCGTCCGTTCCGTAGCCCGTCCCGTCGCATTCGATGCCGATTACCTTTTCATCGAGGCCGTGCTCTGCCAGCACCGACGCGATATGCGCCCAGTGATGCTGCACCTTGATTAGCTCGGCATTTTTTATCGATGCTGCGTATTGGCTCGAAAAATACGCCGGATGCAAATCGCAAACAGCGACCTTTGGCTTGACGTCGAACAGCCCAGCAAGGTGCGAAATCGAATCGACGTAATGATGATACACATCCGCATCTTCCAAATCGCCGATGTGCTCGCTGACGATTAACTGATTTCCTTTGGCCAGGCAGAATGTATTTTTCATATCCGCACCGGCAGCGAATATATCACTATCAGTTTTCGTTTCGACGATTATCGGCGTCGGCACATAGCCTCTCGCGCGACGAAGCAAAACAGCCTGTCCGTCGATGAAATGCACGAGCGAATCATCCACCTGCCGGTATATCTCGCGGTCGTGGAGCAAAAATAAATCTGCGATGTCGCCGAGTTTTGCAAGAGCCTCGTCATTTCTGCAAATCAACGGCTCGTCGGCGATGTTGCCGCTGGTCATCACAAGCGCATCAAGCCCCTCGTCGAATAACAGCCAGTGCAAAGGCGTATAGCACAGCATAAATCCGAACGAGTTAACGCCGGCTGCGACGTCGGGGGCAATTTCGCAATTTTCTTTTTTCGCCAAAAGCACAATCGGGGCTTCGGGACTTTTCAATACCCGCTCCGCCAATTCATCGACAATCGCATATCTGCTGATTTTTTCCACCGAATCGCTCATCATCGCCAACGGCTTTGCGTCGCGTTGCTTTCTCCGCCGTAATTCTTTCACCGCGTCGTTATCGAGCGCGTTGACCGCCAAATGAAATCCGCCTATGCCCTTGAGCGCGACGATTTTTCCTGCGCGTAACGCCTCGGCTGTCCGCGAGATGATTTTATCGCTGTCACTTTCGATTTCTTTTCCGGTATTATCACACAGGCTGAGCCTCGGCCCGCATTGCGGACAGGCGACGGGCTGGGCGTGAAATCGCCGGTCGTTGACGTCTTTATATTGAGCGGCACATTTATCGCACATCGCGAAAACCGACATCGTGGTATTGGGCCGGTCGTAAGGAATCGTTTTTACAATCGAATATCTCGGCCCGCAGTTGGTGCAGTTGATAAACGGATAGCGATAGCGGAAATTATTTTTGTCGCGCATCTCGCGCAGGCAGTCGCCGCACGTCGCCATATCAGCCGTGACCTGTGCAGCGGCACTGCCCGTCGCATCGCTCTGCCGAATGACGAATTGCGTTTCGCCGATGCTCGGTTTCATATCGTGCGCTTCGATTGATTTAATGTCAGTCATCGCCGGCAGTTGGTCAGAGGTTTTTAGCTGCTCGATGAATTTTTCGATTGTTTCCGGCCGCCCCTGCACCTCGATTGTAACGCCGCCGGTATCGTTATAGATAAATCCCGCAAGTCCGAGCGCATTTGCCAGCCGGTACACCGCAGGCCGAAAGCCAATCCCCTGCACTCTGCCGGTAAGTTTAATCCTTGTTCGTTTGGTCGTATCCACGCGTTTTTCCATAATTAGCGAAAGCCGATTATAGCCGATGGCCTGCCGAACGCAAAATTGCCTGTTGCGGATTGTCAGCGAAATATCTTGCCAGGTGTGCGGTTTTGTGCTAATATCCGCTCATTCGGGGCCTTAGCTCAGTTGGGAGAGCGCTTGCATGGCATGCAAGAGGTCGTGAGTTCGAATCTCATAGGCTCCAGTCTTCGTTCACTGCCTGTCAGGGAACGAGGACTGCTCGTGACTCGTCGCTTGTTTCTCGTGATGCGCCTCTTTGCTCCTTTTATGTACCCGCCAAAATGCTCGAGCAATATTCGACCGGGTCCTTGATATTTCGCAGCAGTTTGCTGATGTCGATGCCGCGGTGTTCGAGGAACTGCTTGTCCATCTCACTTTGGCTGGTGTGCTGGACGACTATCCATTGGCCGCCGTAACAGGCCTCGAAGCGCTTGCACAATTCAACGCCTGCCTGCACAACATAATCGTGCTCGTCGCGGTGCCGCTTTTCGACGTAGACCGCCTGATACCAGCATACATAGCTCGGCTTTGTCTCGTGCTCGTCGCACTGGATAAACACATCCGGCTCATAATCATCTTCAGCCGGCTTGTCAGCAGGCTTACTTCTCGGCTGATACACTTTGGCCCGTTCGATAATCTCCGGCAGTTTGGGTTTGCCGTACTGGCCTTCTTTCGTCGTGTAATGCTCCTGCGTCGCCCGGCGAATAGCTGAGTAATCGAAGCCTTTCAGCGACTTGGCCCATTCGAGAATCTGCGCGTTGTTCAGCTCCCATTTGGGCCATAGCTGGCTGACGATTTCCTTGAAATACGTTTTCACTTCTTCGTGCGTCATTTAGAAAACTCCTTCCGCTTTGAGCTGTTCCATCGCCTGGTCGATGATTTGATTTTTTAAAATTCTGTCTGAAGAAAAATTTCCCCCATAGTTCTTTACATTTTTTTCATTCTTATCATTCTTATCATTCTTGTATGTTGCCGCTTGATTGCCGTCTGATTGCCTGTCGATTGCCGCTTGATTGCCATTTGATTGCCACTCGATTTCGTATGCCTGATATGTTTCCCAGTTAGTGATGCTGATAATGCGGAATTTTGATGTTATTTGCTGCTTAATCATATTGCCATTTTCGAGGTAGTTGAGTATCCGACGTATAGTTCTTATTGGAATCTTTGTTATTTTTCGCAGCTTGTGCAGGCCTGTGAGCAATTGACCTGGGTAAAGTTTTTGCTCTTTATTATTGAAGATGAAAGTCGTTTCCTTGTGATTGGCTTTGAGCAGCAGCGTTACCCACAAATGAAAGTACGCGCTTTTGGTCATTAGTGCGTTATCCAGCAGTTTGCGATGAAGTTTTATCCAGCCCTGATTCATAATAGTAGCTCGTGAGTCGTATTTCGTTGGGAATTACTGCGATTTAACCGATTGTCCGGGGGTTAATTTCTTAACCTCTTGGCTTATATTATGTAGTAGGCAGCTAATTAAGTCAAGAAAAAGTTAAGCATTTTTCAAACATTTTTATAAACGTATGCCAATAAAAGGCTTAAAAACGCATTTTTTTTAAAAATCTCACTCCCCCCGGTGGTGTCTAACGAAGCATTGCAATAAATATGGCCTTTTGTCGCTGTGAATGTATAATTGCCTCTATGCGGCTCGATGCTTCAGCAAAAAAAGATAATAAATCCGGCAAGGATGCAGTTGTTTTAAAACCTGCGCAGCAGGAGCATAAAAATACTGTCAGTCCGGCGATGGAGGTGCAGTATTTAAAGGGCGTCGGGCCTGCGCGGGCGAAGGTTTTCGCGGAGATGGGCGTTAATACGGTTGCGGATTTGCTCGAATATTTTCCGCGAGATTATAATTTCCTGTCCGAGCCGGTGAAAATCGCCAAATTAAAGGCCGGTGAAAATGCCACGCTCATCGGGTTGGTGCAGTCGGTCGATTTTAATCCGTACGGCAGGAGCCAAATCTTCGAAATAATGGCGACGGATGAAACGGGGCTGTGCAAAATTATCTGGTTTCACGGCGGTTATCTGCGCGACAAAATCAGCGTCGGCCAAACGATTATGGCGACGGGAAAAGTCACGCGATACAAATATCAACTCCAGATGACCAATCCGAAATTTCAAATCGTGGAAGATGAAAATCCCGAGCCGTTCGAATATTTCGGCGGCGGTGTTTATCCGGGTTCGGCCAAATTATCCAGCCAGCAGATAAAACGAATTATCAAACCTGTGCTGGAACACATTCCTGAAATCATCGACGAATTCTACGATGCTCAATTTCGCAAAAAGGCCGAGCTTATCAGCAGAACGGACGCGTTTAAGTGGATACACAAGCCGATTGATGAAGAGCAGCTTGCCAAAGCGCAGCGGCGGTTGAAATTCGATGAACTGTTTTTGATGCAGCTTGGGCTGGCGCTTCGTCGGTATCGCACGCAGCATTTCGCCAAAGCGAACGCGATGCGGCTTACGGAAAAAATCGACCATCGAATCAGAAAGCGATTCCCGTTTTTACTAACCGAGGACCAGGACAAGGTAATAAATGAAATCGCGGCTGATATGTCACGGACCGAGCCGATGAACCGGCTGCTGCAAGGCGACGTCGGGTCGGGAAAAACGGTGGTAGCGCTTTACGCGGCATTACTTGCGGTGGCAAATAAGCAGCAGGTCGCGATTATGGCGCCGACGGAGATTCTCGCGTCGCAGCATTATATAAGTATGGAGCGGTATCTCAAAGGCAGCGACGTTCGACGAGAGTTGATTACCGGCGGATTGACTGGTACGAAGCGAACGCAGTTATTGAAGCGGATTAAGGACGGCCAGGTGGATATTCTCGCGGGAACGGTCGCGCTGCTGCAGGAGGATATCGAATTTAAGTCGCTGGGGCTGGTGGTCATCGATGAGCAGCACAAGTTCGGCGTTCATCAGCGGGCGCAACTTCGAAAACAGACCTCGCCGCATTGTCTGGTAATGACGGCGACGCCCATACCGCGAACGCTTGC
>JBBABK010000136.1:0-5977 GCA_041657685.1 Phycisphaerae bacterium
CACTCGATAATACGAAGGTCAATGTCACTCAGCAGACGAATTATCCGTGGGAGGGGAACGTAAAAATAAAAATCGAACCCGAAAAGGAAAAGAATTTTACCGTTTGTGTTCGCATACCCGGCTGGGCTGTGGGCAAAGCCGTGCCGAGTGATTTATACAGTTATATTGATAAAAATCCCGCGGATATTTCGCTTTATATTAACGGCAAGCCGATAGGAACGAAAACCCATAACGGTTTTGCTGTAATCGAGCGCAAGTGGTCGAGGGGAGATACCATCGAGTTAAAACTGCCGATGCCGGTACGCCGGGTTATCGCAAACGAACAAGTGAAAGACGACCTTAACAAAGTCGCACTGGAACGCGGCCCGCTCGTTTATTGCGTCGAGGGAATTGATAATGATGGAAAAGTTTTCGATTTAATAATAGGTGATAATCTGAAGTTTGAAACGGAATATAAAAAGGAATTGCTGGGCGGCATAACAGTAATTAGCGCCGAAGTCAGCGATAAGGGCGGGGTAAAAAGGAGGCTTACCGCAGTTCCTTATTATGCTTGGTCGCATCGGGGGCCGGGGCAAATGGCGGTCTGGCTGCCGAGAGAACAGCGGGCGGACTGATATTCGTAAAGTTGACATTTGAGATTTTAGAGTGTATCTTTTATCGCTTCGTTCGGGGCGTAATATTTTATCACTGTTATAAGGATAGAAAGATGAAAAGATTTAATCCTGTAAGAACAGCAACTCTTTTTTCTGTAATTGCGTTATTCGCTCTTTGCTCGCTGCCTGTTATAGCGCAGCCTTCGGGCGGGCCTTACGGGCCGATTCAGAAAACATACGAGTTGCCGCAGACCGCAGGCAAAATTTACTACGTCGCGCCGGACGGCAATGCCGAGGCGGCGGGCGATACGCTGGAAGCGCCGACCACAATCGAATCTGCCGTCGAGCGGGTCGTCACGGGCGACGCGATTGTGATGCGCGGCGGGACATATCGCACGGGCGATTTGAAACTCAACCAGGCCGTAACCATACAGCCATATAAAGATGAGCAGCCGATTTTGAAGGGGACGTTCGTAGCCGGGCAGTGGAATAGCCAGCGAAACGGATTGTGGACGACGTCGTGGAGCAGATTTTTCGCGTCGAAGCCGGATGACTGGTGGAGTCGCGAAAGATTCGGAAACGAAACGCCTTTGCATAAGTTTAATAATGATATGGTGTTTGTTGACGGCAGATTTTTGCAGTCGGCGGGCTGGCCGGGCGAGGTCGATGAGAATTCGTTTTATATCGATTACGACGCGAAGCTGGTTTATATCGGTGTTGACCCGACGGACAAGCTCGTTGAAATCACCGCGTACGACAGTGCGCTGACGCAGACGACGAACAAGGTTCACGGCAAAAATGCTGACGGCAAAGGGCCGACGATTCGCGGCATCACATTTACGCAGTACGCGTACCGCGCGATTGAAATCGAAGGCAAGTATCCCGAAGGCCCGTCGCCGGAGGCCGAGCACGGCAAGGACATCATCGGCACGACGTTCGAAAACTGCGCGATTACGTATTGCTCTCGCGTGGCCGGTTATTTCAAAGGCGATAATCTTGTTATTCGCAACTGCCTTATTAGCGACACCAGCACCGAGGGGATTTACGTCATAGCGTCAGCAGATATCCTGCTGGAAAAAAATATTCTGAGGCGCAATAACATCGAGAACATCACCGGCTATTACCCGGCGGCCGTTAAGATTTTTAATCAGTGCTACCGCGCGGTTTGCAGGGACAATCTCGTGACGGACCTGCCGAATTCGAACGGCATCTGGTACGACGTCGGTGAAGTTGACGGCGTGGTGGTCGATAACTGGTTCCAGGACGTGGGGCAGGTCAGCAGAACTTTTACCAAGGAGCATTTCTGGCCGAGCAGTAACGCGTTCTTTTTCGAGATTTCCAAAGGCGCGACGGTTGCGGGCAATATTTTTGTCAATTGCGACCAGGGCGTTTTCATTCTCAACAGTAATAACGCCAAGGTTTATAATAATACCTTCGTGAACAGTACCGCGTGCTTCGGCAGAACGGCCAGGAGCGCGGTGGGCGACCACTTCGGCTGGCATCCGGCGACGGGGCCCGATGTGGATGAGCGTTACGGGCATGAGTTCGTCAATAACCTGATGGTCGGCGAGGAACATTTTAATCGGCCGCTGCTTGCTTTTTCACAACAGTCTTCATTATGCGGACAATTGACCGAGCCGCAGGTTGATAAGCTGGATTACAATGTTTACGTTCGCCGGTCGCAGACTTCCAGACCGCTGATTTACTGGAGTCCGACGAAAGGCGAGAATTGCCAGGCAGCGTTTAATTCGCCGAAGGAATTGAATGAGCGAGACTCCAAATTCGCAGCCAACAGTGTGCACTATTCAAACTATAACGGGCCGATGTTTGCAGGCATCGAGCTTGGCAGATACCAATTATTGAAAGAATTCCCCGGTGCCGGAACAGCGACGCAAATACCCGCTGATATTGGCATATTGATGGGCCTGGCGGATAGCGGACAAAAGTTTATCGGCGCTTATCCGGTTGATTAGCGTACAGCGTATAGAAATAGATAAAGTTTGGCCTTTAAAACTCTCCGGAATTAAAAATCCGGGGAGTTTTTTTTATTCGATTAAAAATGAGTTCCTGTAATCTGCGTAAATGAGAATGGTCTTGACGGTTTGTATGCAAATTCTTATTATTTAATGGTTTAATATAGCGTCAAGGCATTTTTGGGGTGCGAGCAATGAAAGCAGGCTTACCTAAAATCATAATATATTTTCTCGTAACTGCTGTACCTGTTTGTTTTTCCGGCTGCGATGAATCGAAAAAAGAGACGGCGACAAGCAGGAGCGAAATGCAAAGTTCGGCAGAGGAAATCAAATCCGGAACGAAAATCGGTGATATTGCCGATGTTTATATGCCCGATTATATCTTGGTACAGAGCTATTCGATTGTGGGCGAGTTGGCGGGGACGGGTTCGGCTGACTGTCCGCCGAGAATACGCGATTACCTCAAGGGTTATATTTTGCGGTATCTGCCGAGCACAGATATTGACAAACTGATTAACGGCGTCGATACGTCGGTTGTAATCGTTGAGGGCTTGGTGCCGACGACGGGCAAAGGCGCAATGTTCGATGTTCGCGTGGCCGTGCCGGGCGGCGCGCAGACGAGCAGTCTCGAACACGGGCAGCTTTACGGAGCGGAGCTTCGCCAGGCGGGCAGTTTCGGATTATCGACCAAGCTGCTGGCGGTGGCGCAGGGGCCTGTCTACATAGACAAAATCGACCCCGTGGTTGATGAAACAGTTGGATATATTCTTGGCGGCGGGTACGTTTTGGATGATTATAAAATGATAATCACTTTAAAAAAGCCTGATTATTTCGCAGCCAGTGCGATTCGCAACAGAATTATCGAGCGGTTCGGGGAAAAATCGGCAAACGCGATTTCAGCGTCGCAGGTGGAATTGAAGATTCCGCGGAAATATGCTCGCAGAAAGAACCATTTTATCGCGGTGCTGAAGGCGACTTATTTAAATCTTACAAAGCAGGATAAAGAGCAGGTGATTGCTGATTTGATTTCCCAGTTAAGCGGTTCCGGCAATCGTGACGCAGCCGAGATAAGCCTGGAATCGCTCGGAAGAGACGCAGTGGGTGAATTGCGCAAGCTGCTGGATTCGGATGATTATGATACGTGCTTTCGCGCGGCACGGACGCTGCTTGTGCTGGACAGTGACGCGGGGCTTAATATTCTGCGGGCGGCGGCGTTCGATTCGACTTCGCCGAGACGAACCGAAGCTATCGAGGCAATAAGCAGTTATGCTGAACGCGGCGACGCAGTTGCGCTTTGCAGGAGGCTGCTTAGCGATGAGGATGTGAATATTATGCTTGCGGCTTATGAGCAGCTTCTTCGGATGAATGATATATCTGTAAGTGAAGAACTCGTGGGGCGGAATTTTGTTTTGGAATCTGTTCCATTGGGCGGAACGAAACTTATATATGTAACGCGGAGCGGCCGGCCCAGAATCGCGATATTCGGCGGGCCTATTAACTGCAACAACAATCTGTTCGTGCAGTCGGCTGACGGGAATATAACTTTAAATTCACCTGCGGGAGACAGCAGTGTCACTGTTATAAGAAGGATACCGGGCAAAGAGGTGCTGGGTCCCGTGTCTCTTAAGACTTCCGGGGATTTGAGTGACATTATCCGGCTGCTCGGCAACGAGCCTAAAAAGGTAAATCCGAATGAAGAAATCGGGTTCGGCGCGGGGTATTCTGAAATCATCGCACTGCTCGATGAAATGGTGAAAAAAAGCGCGGTTGACGCCCAGTTTATAGCCGGGCCAAAGCCTCAAATCAGCCTCAAGTGAAATATAAAAATGGGCCGATAAGATAAGTGTCAGTCAATGTATAATGCGTGATACGGCTGATTTTTTTATTATTATAGGACTTCGGAAACAGGGTACAGATGAGACTTGAGAAAATTGTACTGGACGGCTTCAAAAGCTTTGCCGACAGGACGGAACTGAACTTCGATAATTCGATTACCGCGATTGTCGGGCCTAACGGCTGCGGCAAGAGCAACGTTGTTGACGCGGTCAAGTGGGTGCTCGGCGAGCAGAGCGTCAAGAGCCTGCGAAGCGGGCAGATGTCGGACGTGATATTCGGCGGCTCATCGATAAGAAAAGCCGCGGCATCGGCGGAGGTCAGCCTGAGCTTTGGCAACACCGCGGGGACATTGGCAATCGAATCCGAATCGGTGACAGTTACACGAAGAATATTGCGGAGTGGTCAGAGCGAGTACCTGATAAATAATAAGCCCTGCCGGCTGCGCGACGTCAAAGAATTATTTATGGACACCGGCGTCGGGGCCAAGGCGTATTCGATTATCGAGCAGGGACAAGTCGCGCAGCTTTTGCAGTCGTCGAAGGTCGACAGGCGTGCGATATTCGAAGAGGCGGCGGGCATCAGCAAGTACAAAGCGCATAAAAAAGAGGCGATGCGAAAGCTGGAACGCACCGAGCAGAACCTGCTACGGCTGGCGGATATTCTCGGCGAGGTGGAAAAGCAGCTTCGCAGCGTCAAGCACCAGGCGGGCAAGGCACGCAGCTTTCTTAAATATACCGAGCGGCTCAAGGAATTGCAGGTCAATTATTCGCTTGTCGAGTACGCGAAAATTGACGAGGCGACGAAGGAGAAAAATTCTGCGCTGGATGATGTTCAGCAGCGGTTCGCGACGGTTGCGGCACAGGTGGCCAAAAACGACGCGATGGTCAGCGAACTTGGCGGACAAATCATCGAAACCGAAAATCAAATCAACCAGACGGATAATTCGCTTGTTTCGGTGCAGAGTAAAATCGAGCAGCATTTGCAGCGAATCGAATTTCTGCGGACGCGGATAGCGGAGCTTGGCGAGAGAAAACAAAACGCAGCCGAGCGAGTAGAGAAAGTTCGTCAGACAAAAGAACTGTATGTTAAAGACCTCGCACGCTGCAAGGCGGAACAGCAGCAGCTCGCGGCTGATTTGGAACAGAGGAACGCCGAGCTTGCGGAATTGCAGGCCGTCATAAATAAGGCGGTGAGCGAGTGCGCAAAAATAGAAAGCGAGCTTGAGGACGAAAAAAGCGGGATTATCGATATCGTTCGCAGGACGGCTCAGCTTCATAACGAACTGCAGAGCCTGAACGATTATCGCACGAGCCTTGCAAATCAAAAGGACAGGCTCAGCGGGCGGGCGGATACGGCCAGGCAGCAGCTCGAACAGCTTCTTACGGAAAAAGCGCAGTACGAAACGCGCGCGGCCGACGTCGAGAAAAATATCACCGAACTGACGCAGAGCCTTGAGGTGCAGCAGAAAAAGGCGCAGCAGGTCGGCGAGCACATCTCGGCTGACACCAAGCGGCTGGCACACGTCAAAGAGGCACGAAGCGCGATTACCAGCGAGCTTTCAATTCTGACGGATAT
>JBBABK010000137.1:0-5969 GCA_041657685.1 Phycisphaerae bacterium
CACGCCATCGTCTATTCTAAGCTCAGCCAGAGCGGCGTTATATCAGACCCGAACCTGGCAGGCAAATACACCTGCCCGATGCACCCGTCGGTTATAGAAGATTCGCCCGGTTTTTGCCCCATTTGCGGAATGGCGCTTGTCTCCGTCGAATCACGCGCCCTTGTAAATATTAATCCCTCCCCCCAGCCGCCGCTGGTCATACCCGCGACCGCGCCGCTGATTACCGGCAAACGCGCGGTGGTCTATGTAAAACTGCCCGACCCCAACCGTCCTGTTTTCGAAGGCCGCGAAGTTGTGCTCGGACCGAGAGCGGGCGATTACTATATTGTCGAAGAAGGTTTGGCCGAAGGCGAGCTTGTTGTCACCAACGGCAATTTCAAAATCGACTCTGCCCTGCAAATCCAGGCCAAACCGAGTATGATGAGTCCGACCGGCGGAATCGCACCGCCAGCGATGCATCACGACCACAAAATGGAAATGAAGGAATAAATTTTTTAGAAAGGGTTCTAAGATGTCACGAGGATTGAAAATCACAACGTTTTTATTGGTTATATTCCTAATCACACTGGTAACGGTAGTTGGCTGTAAAAAGAAAACCGAAACCGCCGACAATCAGGATATTCCGCAGGCACAGGCCAAAGCAATCGAACAAACGACCTGTCCGGTAATGACAGGCAACCCAATCAACCCGGAAATATATACCGAGTATCAGGGCAAGAAGGTTTATTTCTGCTGCCCGGCCTGCAAGCCCATTTTCGAAAAAGACCCCGAAAAATATCTGGACAAACTGCCGCAGTTCAAGGACCAGGCCGATTCTATGATGAAACAGGCTGAGCAAACAACCGAACCGGCCCCAGACCAGATGAAAGATGCTGCTAACAAAATGCCTGAAGTAGTCGAGTGAATTACTTTGGTCGTAACAGGAGAACATAGGTGCTCAATCGGCTAATACGTTACTGCCTTGAGAACAAACTGGTTGTTACGCTCGTCCTGGTCGCTTTTATAGTCGGCGGAATCGCCGTTGCGCCTTTCGACTGGCAGGTTAGCTTGCTGCCGCGCTCGCCCGTACCCGTCGACGCGATTCCGGACATCGGCGAGAACCAGCAGATTGTCTTCACAACTTGGCCCGGCCGTTCGCCCCAGGACGTCGACGACCAGATTACCTATCCGCTGACAACCGCATTGCTCGGCCTGCCCGGCGTCAAGACAATCCGCAGCAATTCAATGTTCGGCTTCTCCAGCATCTACGTAATCTTCAACGAGAATATTGATTTCTATTGGTCTCGCAGCCGAATCCTCGAAAAACTGAATTCACTGCCCGACAATCTCCTGCCCCCCGGCGTCCAGCCCGCACTCGGCCCAGACGCCACCGCGCTGGGTCAAATCTTCTGGTACACTCTCGAAGGCCGCGACCCGAACGGAAATCCGGCAGGCGGATGGGGCCTGGACGAGCTGCGCAGTATTCAGGACTGGTACGTCCGCTACGGCCTGATGGGTTCAGAAGGAATCGCCGAGGTTGCCTCCGTGGGCGGTTTCGTAAAAGAATATCAGGTGGACGTTGACCCCGACGCGATGCGTGCATTCGGCATCGGACTCGATGAGATTTTTTCGGCTGTAAAGAATTCCAATATCGACGTGGGCGCGCGAACAATCGAAATAAACAAGGCTGAATATGTAATTCGCGGCCTGGGTTTTGTCGAAAGTCTCGATGATATCGAGCATACCGTTATAAAGGTAAATGAAAACGTGCCGGTCTATATTAAAGACGTTGCGCATGTTTCCACAGGGCCGGCCCTGCGGCGCGGGGCACTCGATAAAGACGGGGCAGAAGCCGTCGGCGGCGTCGCCGTCGTCCGCTATGGTTTCAATCCGCTCGAAGCAATCAAAAACGTAAAAGATAAAATCGAACAAATCAGCCCAGGCCTGCCTTCTAAAACCCTGCCGGACGGCACAGTTTCCAAAGTTACTATAGTCCCGTTCTACGACCGCACCGGCCTGATTTACGAAACGCTCGGCACGCTCGAAACGGCACTGACCCAGGAAGTTCTTGTTACAATTATTGTTGTCATTGTGCTTGTTGTAAATCTTCGCAGCTCATTTTTGATAAGCATAATGCTGCCGCTGGCGGTGTTGCTGTGTTTCATCGCGATGAGAATCTTCGGCGTCGATGCCAACATCGTGGCGCTTTCCGGAATCGCAATCGCCATCGGCACTATTGTCGATATGGGCATCATTATTTGTGAGAACATCCTGCATCACCTCGATGAACAAAAAGAGGGCACAAGCCGTCTCGATTTAATCCATTGCGCATCTTCCGAAGTCGGCTCGGCCGTTCTCACCGCCGTAGCGACCACAATCGTCGGCTTCATGCCGGTATTCGCAATGACCGGCGCCGAGGGCAAATTATTCAGGCCTCTCGCCTTTACCAAAACTTTCGCTCTTGCCGCTTCCATAGTTATCGCGCTGACGATTATTCCGCCTGCCGCTCTTTTATTTCTAAAAAAACAAAACATTCGTCGCCTGAAAATTCGTGACAGACAATACCGCATCCCGTGGCTCAACATAATCGTTATTGCCGTGGTCACACTAATACTTGCCGCCGACTGGCTGCCGCTCGGCCCGGCCAAAGGGCTTTTGCTCAATTTGCTTTTCATTATCCTTCTCATCGGCAGCGTCCTGCTGTTCTTTTATATTTTCCGCAGATACTACACCCGTCTGCTTCAATGGTGCCTTGACCACAAGCTCGTATTTATGTCTATACCATTTGCCATTATCATCCTGGGCGGTCTGGTCTGGTCAGGCCTGGGAAAAGAGTTTATGCCGCCTCTCGATGAAGGCTCGTTTCTTTATATGCCCACCACAATGCCGCACGCTTCTATCGGTGAAGCGCTCGACGTACTTGCGAAACAGGACCTGGCATTTCAATCGATTCCTGAAATAGAATCAGCCGTCGGTAAAATCGGCAGAGTTGACAGCCCGCTCGACCCCGCGCCGATAAGTATGTTCGAAACCGTTATCAACTATAAATCCGAATACATAACCGACAGGAACGGCAGGCCTGTGCGTTTTAAGTACGACGCGAGTAAAAACGAATTTGTCCGAGACGAATTCGGCGAGCTTGTCCCCGACAACGACGGCAGGCCATACCGCCAGTGGCGCGAGCATATAAAAAGCCCCGACGACATCTGGAAAGAAATCGTCAAAGCCGGACAAATACCCGGCAGCACCAGCGCTCCGAAACTCCAGCCGATAGCCGCCAGACTGGTAATGCTTCAAAGCGGAATGCGCGCCCCGATGGGCGTAAAAATCAAAGGCCCCGACCTGCAAACCATCGATAAAGTCGCACTCGAATTCGAACGGCTGCTAAAACAAGTTCACGGAGTCGAACCGTCCGCCGTTATCGCGGACCGAATTGTCGGCAAGCCGTATCTCGAAATCGATATCGACCGGTCCGCCATAGCCCGTTACGGCATAAGCATTGCGAAAATTCAGGACGTAATAGAAGTTGCCATCGGCGGCAAACAAATCACAACCACCATCGAAGGCAGAGAGCGATATTCAATTCGTGTCCGTTATATGCGCGAGCTGCGCGACCAGATAGATACCCTCGGCAAAATTGTCGTCCCGGCATCCGGCGGAGCGCAAATACCGCTGATTCAGCTTGCAGATATTAAGTACGTCCGCGGTCCGCAGGCAATAAAAAGTGAAGACACGTTTCTCCTCGGCTATGTTCTGCTCGATAAAAAAGAAGGATTCGCAGAAGTCGACGTCGTCGAAAACTGCAAAGCCTTCCTGCAGGATAAAATTGACAGCGGCGAACTTGTAATCCCCGCAGGCGTCAGCTATGAATTCGCGGGAAATTACCAAAACCAGGTCCGCGCACAAAGAAGACTCGCGGTCGTTATCCCCGTCGCGTTGTTTGTCATCTTTATGATTTTGTATTTTCAGTTCCGCTCCGTATCGACATCACTGCTGGTTTTTTCAGGCATAATCGTCGCGTGGGCGGGCGGTTTTTTAATGATTTGGGCATACGCACAGCCGTGGTTTTTTGACTTCAGTATCTTCGGAGTCAATATGCGCGAGCTTTTCCAGATGCACCCCATCAACCTCAGCGTCGCCGTATGGGTCGGCTTCCTCGCGCTGTTCGGAATCGCCAGCGACGACGGCGTCATAATGTGCACCTATCTCGAACAAACTTTCGCAAAACGCAGTCCTGATGACAAACCCGAAATCCGACAAGCCGTAATAATTGCCGGCAACCGGCGCGTTCGACCCTGCCTGATGACAACCGCCACGACCATACTGGCGCTTATTCCCGTCCTGACCAGCACCGGCAGGGGGGCGGACATAATGGTCCCGATGGCTATTCCTGTTTTCGGCGGAATGTGTTTCGAAGTTATAACAATGCTCGTCGTGCCGGTAGTGTATAGCTGGAAAAAAGAACTGGGCGCGCGCAAAAAAACGGCCGCCTGAAAAGTCAAGCGACCGTCTAAATTCACAAATTAAAAACAATTACCATTTGCCGCTTTTGTGCATCTCGGCCTTTGGGAAGGCTGATAACGGTTTTGTAAATTTCGTGATGTCCTCCTCGGGCAGGGCGTAATCCGCGAGCTTACCCGACAGATACGCGTCATAGCCGCTTAGATCCATCATTCCGTGACCGCTGTAATTAAACAGAATGACTTTTTCTTTGCCTTCTTCTTTGGCCTTGTTGGCTTCGTCAATCGCGCAGGCAATCGCGTGGCTGGTCTCCGGTGCGCAAATCATTCCTTCTGTATGCGCAAATGTAATCGCGGCCTTGTAGCATTTCAACTGATGAAGCGCTCGAGGCTTCATCAGGCCTTCGACCACCGCCTGGCAAACCAGCGGAGCCATACCGTGATATCTCAAACCGCCGGCGTGAATCGGCGGCGGCACAAACGCGTGGCCCAGCGTGTACATCGCCATCAGCGGCGTCGTGCAGGCCGTGTCACCGAAATCATACGCGAACGGTCCTCTCGTCAGTGTCGGACACGACTCCGGCTCGACGGGAATTATCTCGATATCCGCGCCGTGAATTTTATCGTTGACGAACGGAAACGCTATTCCAGCGAAATTGCTCCCGCCGCCGGCACAGCCTATGACGATATCCGGTTTTTTAATACCGGCCATTGCGAGCTGTTTTTTCGCTTCCTGTCCGATGATCGTCTGGTGCAGCAGTACGTGATTGAGCACGCTGCCAAGTGAATATCTCGTCTTGCCGGTTTTGTCCGTGACTGCCTGTTCGATAGCCTCGCTGATTGCCATACCCAGGCTGCCGGGTGTATCGGGCATCTCTGCGAGTATCTGGCGACCGGCGTTCGTCTCGTTGCTCGGACTTGCGACGCAGTTCGCTCCCCATACCGACATCATAATTTTTCTAAAGGGCTTCTGGTCGAAACTGATTCGCACCATAAACACCTTGCATTCCAGGCCGACCAGTTTGCACGCGAACGCAAGCGCGCTGCCCCATTGTCCGGCGCCTGTCTCAGTCGTAAGTTTTTTTATGCCGAACTGTTTATTGTACCACGCCTGCGCGACAGCCGTGTTGGGCTTGTGCGAGCCGGGCGGGCTGACGCTTTCATCTTTGAAGAATATCTTGGCGGGTGTGCCGAGATGCTTTTCGAGATTGACCGCACGTTTTAACGGCGACGGCCTCCAGCGATACAGCAGCCCCAGAATTTCCTCCGGTATATCAATCCACCGCTCGGTGCTGACCTCCTGCTCAATCAGGTTCATCGGAAATACCGGCGCGAGCATATCGGCCGAAATAGGTTTGCCGTCAGGCCCCAGCGGAGGCAGCATCGGCGTAGGCAAATCCGCCGCGAGGTTATACCACTGTCGCGGTATATCGCTTTCTTTCAGATTGATTTTTATCTCCATCATTGTTCTCCAAATAATTTCGATTTTGCCAAGCGTGTGACTTGCCGCTTTTTATATGCTAAAAACCA
>JBBABK010000138.1:0-5948 GCA_041657685.1 Phycisphaerae bacterium
CTCGCCGGAGAAAGACGGCCTGATGGCCGTCGATACGGCTGTCGAATCATACAAAGGATTAAAAAGATTAGCGGGCGATTCCGGGGCTTCGGCAAGCTCAGCCGGGGCGAAAATACACCTGACAGGCGGCGAGCCGTTTTTGTATTTCGAGCGGCTGTGCGAAATTCTCGAAGCCTTCGAAAAAGAAAATCTGGGCGGAGTTGATTTAATCGAAACGAACGGATTCTGGGCGATTCAAACAGCCACAGAGAATAAAGATAATAATAGCCACAGAGAGCACAGAGGACACAGAGAAAAACAAATTGAATTTATAAAAGACAGGCTGCAAAGGCTCGACGAGCTGGGGATGAACAGGCTGAAAATAAGCTGCGACCCGTTCCACCAGGAATATGTCGAGAGCGAGCCGGTAAGATTATTGGCGCAGGTTGCAAAAGAAGTTTTAGGTGAGCATCGTGTGATGGTCCGATGGGAAAAATATCTCGATGAGCCGGCTGCATCACTCACCGCAGAGGCCGCAAAGAATAAACGATATATTGACGCGATGAATGACTACCCGGCCCGTTTTACGGGCAGGGCGGCGAATAATTTAGCAGAACTGAAGAAAAATAAAACCGTCGAGCAATTACAAAAAGAAAATTGCAGCGGCGCATTTTTGGGAGCTAAAGGCGTGCATATCGATGCGTTCGGAAACGTGTTCAGCGGGCTGTGCAGCGGGATAATAATCGGCAATGTAAATAATCCCGGCGCGCCGGGACTGGAGAAAATTTGGCGGCAGTTCGACCCGCGCGAAACGGATTTGGTTTCAACATTGTTCAAATCGGGGCCGGTAGGACTGCTTGATGAAGCGGTCAAATCGGGATATAAACCTAAAGAACTTTATGCAGGCAAGTGTCACCTGTGCACGGACGTGCGACAATTTTTACTTGAAAAAGGTTTGCATAAGGACATTATTGGGCCAAGGGATTGTTATCAGTAAGGCTAAATTAAGGAAATCGCAATGGGAAAAAAGGTAAAAATTATGCCGTGCCTCGATATGCGAAACGGCAGGGTCGTTAAAGGCGTGCATTTCGTAAATATCCGTGACGCCGGCGACCCGGTCGAATGCGCCAAGGCGTATTGCGAGGCTGGCGCGGACGAACTTGCGATGCTGGATATCACCGCGACGGTTGAGAACCGGCCGACGATGCTCGACGTGGTGAAAAAAGTCGCTGCTGTTACGACGATACCGTTTACGGTCGGCGGAGGAATATCGGATGTCAAAATCGCGGGAGATGTTTTAAAAGCCGGCGCGGACAAAATCAGCACGAGCAGCGCGGCGTTTCGCAGGCCGCAAATAATCGCGGATATGCTCAAGGAATTCGGCGCCGATAAAATCACCGTCGCGATTGATGTCGATATAAATAAGGATATGCCGTCGGGCTATGAGGTTTACGTTGACGGCGGAAGGACCGCCACGGGTGCGGACGCCATCGAATGGGCGAAAAAAGTTGACGGTTACGGCGTGCCGGTGATTCTGCCGACAAGCAAGGCAGGCGACGGTGCACGGACGGGATACGATTTGCCGGTGATTAAGGCGATGGCAAAAGCGGTCAACGCAGAGATTGTGGCATCGGGCGGCGCGGGCAAGCTTGAACATTTTTACGAAGCCGTCGAGGCGGGTGCGACAATTCTATTGGCGGCTTCAGTATTTCATTTTAATACGATTAAAATTCCGGATTTGAAACAATATTTAAACAGTCGCGGCGTTGAAACATATTAGCGCATAGGGTACAGGGTTCAGGGGACAAAAAGTAAAAAATAAGAATCTGAATATTGAATTATCAATACCCAATGTAGAAGTGCAAGTAAAAACAATAAAAAAACCCCCGGTATAAAACACGGGGGTTTTAAAAATTCAAATCAAGCAACAACGTTAGATGTAGTTGTTGAAAACATTCTCCAGCAGTTCCTGCTTGCCGCTCTGGAGTTTCGGCTCGCCGTTTTTAAGAATATAAGCTTCAAGCTCTTCGAAGCCGACCTTTTTGCCTTCGATTTTCTTGCCAAGCTCGCCGGTCCAGCCTTTGTAACGCTCCTTGATTGCGTTTTCAAAGACTTTGTCTTTGAGCATCTTGGCGGCGATTTTGAGGCCTCTGGCAAAAACGTCCATCGCGCCGATATGTGCGTGGAACAGGTCATCGGGGTCGATTGACTGACGCCTTACGTGCGCGTCGAAGTTCAGGCCGCCCGTTGTGAATCCGCCGGCCTTTAGAATGATGTACATAGCCTGCGCGGTTTCATAGAGATTGTTCGGGAACTGGTCTGTGTCCCAGCCGAGCAGCAGGTCGCCGCGGTTTGCATCGACCGAACCGAGAATACCGTTGACTGCCGAGAATTCCAGCTCGTGGCAGAAATCGTGGCCTGCCAGCGTCGCGTGGTTGGCTTCGATGTTCATCTTGAAATCTTTGACGAGGTTGTACTTCTGCAGGAACGCGAAGCAGTTGCCGGCGTCGAAGTCGTACTGATGCTTTGTCGGTTCTTTGGGTTTCGGCTCGATGTAGAGCTGGCCCTTGAAGCCGATTTTCTTTTTGTAATCGACGGCCATCTGCAGGAACGCTGCCAAATGGTCAAGTTCCATTCCGAGGTCGGTATTGAGCAGCGTGTCGTAGCCTTCGCGGCCGCCCCAGAAAACGTAGCCTTGTCCGCCGAGTTCTTTGGTGATTTCCATCGCCTTTTTGACCTGGCTCGCGGCGTAGGCGAATACCTCAGGCGAGGGGTTCGTGCTTGCACCGGCGAGGAAACGGCGATGACTGAACGCGTTGGTTGTGCCCCAAAGCAGTTTGACGCCGGTATCCTTCTGGAGCTTTTTGGCCTGGGCGACGATTGTGTCGAGACGCTTGTTCGTTTCGGCCAGATTGTCGGCTTCGGGAGCAATGTCTCTGTCGTGGAAGCACCAGAATCCGACGCCGAGTTTTGTGAAAAATTCGAACGCGGCTTCCATTGTCGCTTTGGCGCGTTCCATCGGGTCTTTGGCTTCGTCGTAGCTGCGGATGATTGTCGGTCCGCCGAACTGGTCTGAGCCGAGGCCTTTGAACGTATGCCAGTAGCATACGGCGAATCTGAGGTGTTCGGCCATAGTTTTACCCATGACTTTTTCGCTCGGATTATAATGCTTGAACGCAAAGGGGTTCTTCGAGTCAGGTCCCTCGTACTTAACCTGCTTTTTTACCATTGGAAAATACTCTGCCATCAGTTTGTCCTTTCTTACAAGTTTTTACTTTTCATTTTAAGCTTGTGTCAGTTGTGCATTTAAGACACTAAGCCAGTTTTTATATGCATCGGCATACGCAGCCGTTAATTTTTTATTGGGTTCGATTTTCTTTACGGGTGTCAGACCGACAAACGCATCGGTGAAGTTTTTATAAACGCCGGCCCCGACGCCTGCGCCTCTTGCTGCACCGACTGAGCCGTCGGTATTATAAAGCTCGACGACCGATTTGGTGACGGTCGCGAATGCCTCGCTAAAGAGCGGACTCATAAACATATTCGCAAAACCCGCGCGGACGGTTCCGCTTTTTACGCCGACCTCACGCATAATTTCGACGCCGTAATTGAGAGCAAACACGATGCCTTCCTGTGCGGCTCGCAGCAGGTGCGCTCTTTTGTGGATATTGAAATTCAGGCCGTGGAACGACGCCCCGATATTTTTGTTTTGCAGGGTGCGCTCGGCGCCGTTTCCGTAAGGAAGAATCACAAGGCCTTCGGAGCCAACCGGAACCTGTGCGGCTATGTCGTCCATTTCCTTATAATCGGTTGTGCCGGTGTTGTGTTTCAACCAGCTATTGAGGATGCCGGTGCCGTTAAGGCAAAGCAATACGCCGTTGCGCGATTTTTTCTTATCGTTATTGACGTGAACGAAGGTATTTACGCGAGATTTTGGGTCGTATTCGGTTTGTGCGGTTATGCCGTAAACCACGCCGCTGGTGCCGGCTGTCGTGGCAATTTCGCCGGGGTTAAGCACGTTGAGCGACAGTGCGTTGTTCGGCTGGTCGCCGCCGCGGTATGCCACGATTGTACCGACCTTGAGACCGAGTTCTTCTGCGGCCTGTTTCGTAAGCTGTCCCTGGTTCGAGAACGTGGGGACAATATCGGCAATGAGGTCTTCGGATATGCCGTAGTTGTCGAGGACCATTTTGGCGAGCTTCTGCTCTTTGAAGTCCCACATAATTCCTTCGGACAAACCTGAAGGAGTGGTTTTAATTTCGCCGGTCATTTTCATCGCGACGAAGTCACCGGGGAGCATCATTTTATGAATCTTCGAAAAAATTGCAGGCTCGTTATCTTTGACCCATTTTAATTTCGACGCGGTGAAGTTGCCGGGCGAATTGAGCATGTGTGAAAGACATTTTTTCGGACCGATGGCTTTCAATGCCTTGTTTCCGATTTCGACGGCCCTGCTGTCGCACCAAATAATTGCGGGACGAAGAACTTTTTGATTTTTATCAACGACTGTCAGGCCGTGCATCTGATATGAAATGCCGATGGCCTTAACATCAGCGGTGTCGAATTTTGCTTTGGATTTTAATTTGGCGGTAGACTTTACTATGTGCTCCCACCATGTGTTCGGGTCCTGTTCCGCCCAGCCGGTTTTTTTTGCGATAATTTCAAGCTCTTTATCCGGCGAGGTAGCCGAGGCAACAGTTGTGCCGTGTTCCGCGTCGAGTAAAGAAGCCTTAACAGATGAACTTCCAACATCATAGCCAATCAGTAAACTCATAACATTTCCTTGTAAAAAAGCCTTTTTTTGCCTAAATCGGCCCCCAGACCGGGTCCCGGCGAAGCGGAGGATTATACAGTAATTGCGTTTTTATGGAAATAATTTTTTGCCCGATTTTTTGGAAGTTTTTAAAGACAACTTATACTTTGCATAGGGAACAGCGGCTGAAAAATGCTGTATCTGTAATAATAAAAATCTCTCTCCTCCTCTTCCCGGGAGACGGGCAGGCCAGCTCACGCGAAATATTGGGGGGTCACCGTCTCCTATTTTTTATGCGCAAATCCGGCCATAAGGGCCTGTAAAACTGCCTGCTGAACAACCGGCGACGGCTTCGTTGTGAAATCGCCGCTTTTATCCTCGATAACTTTCACTTTGGGGCCGAGCGGCTGATAAATTTTTGGTTCAGTAGGTCCGAATAAAACGGTTGTATCAACACCGACAGCGGCGGCGAGATGGGTGATGCCACTATCATTACCGATAAAAGCGTCGGCTGATGATATTACTTGTAACACTTCTGTAAGAGATAAATCCCTAAACACCGGAGCCGTTCGGCCAATTTCGTTCAACTGCTGCGGCGTGAATCTCTCCATCTCTGCGGGGCCGAGCAGGAATACCGGCTGAACAGATGCCGATTTTAATTTTCCCGCTGCGGCGATAAAATTAGACAGGTGCCAGCATTTGGATTTGCCGCCGCTTCCCGGGCAAAGCACGGCGATAATTGATTCTGCGTTCAATCCTTTTCGGCCAAGCATTTCTTTGCCTATTTGAATATCTGATTTGAGCGTCTTAATCAGGGTTTCGGATTTTGATGAAGCAGTCTGGCCGGAAATCTGTGGGCAATTTTGGAGGAATTGACTGATATAAAAATCGGATATATGCACCGTATCTGATTTTGGTTTTAGGGGTATAAGTACAGTCTCAACAGCCTGGTTGCAATTGGCGGTGAAAATCAGGTTCTGCTCGAAATCTGTCCCCGATTCGCCGAGAAAACTTATTATGAACGAATAGCCGGCGAACGCATCGACGAGCGGGTCGCGGTCGCGGAGATGAAAATCGGCGGACGGGTAGAAGAACCTGTGCATAGCGACGCTGTCTATCGCGCGGATTGTATCGATGCAGGTTCGGCCGGGGAAATAACCAATATAATCAGACCGGCCGAGCATATCGACCACGCCGAGGTCGAGACGGTCGATGA
>JBBABK010000139.1:0-5917 GCA_041657685.1 Phycisphaerae bacterium
GCGTAATACGCCAGGACCGCATCTTCGATCGCCTGCTGCATATATTCTGGCAGGGGGGAATAATCTTCGTGCTCGAAAATCAACTGAAATTCATCGGCCGGTATGCTGCCGTGATTGCTGTAATCGACGCCGATTGGTTTTTCGGTCAGCTGCCTTCGCAGCGCCAGGCGAAGATTGGCGAAATCATCTCTTTGTTTCAATAACTGCACCAGCTCTTCGTCCTGCATCAGGTTCGCGAATAATTTTCTCAGTTCCGCTCGCCTGTCCAGCAGCATTTGTTCGACCTGTGCGAAATCTTTAGTTCCCGCCGGCAGGGCGTATTCGGTCGAACTGAGCAATTCCAGGGCCGAGGCGAAATCAGGGGCGTTTGCCAAATCCACCAGAGTTGCCCGGCTGAGCATCTGCGTCTCCAGCCCGCGAACCTTGGCCGCGGCAAAAGCGTACCGCCAGTCGTCACCGCCGACCGGAGGATACTTGTAAAAACTTACCGTCGCTGTGTTGTCGGTTGCCTGCATTTACTCACACATTCGCGAACAATTCTTTTGCCAGTTCGATTTCCAAATCTTTTCTCGCGCCGTCGAACAGCACGGCCAGCGATACATTGTTTCTGATTTTGCCTCTTCGCAGAACGAAGCCGCCGCCGATAGGCTCTCTATCTTCAGACAAACGAAGATTGCCGTGATAGCCGGGTCCAAGTTCGCGATTGACCTGCTTGACAAGTTCGTGGTCAATGCGTTTTTCATTCGTATCGACAATCACTTCCTCATCGCCGGTCTCGACCGCCTGCTTCATCAGCTTTTGCATCAGCTGTTTGTACTGGTCGTCCGGCATCGAAACGAGTTTTTCTCTGGCCCTGTCGAAAACTTCCTGGAGCAGTTTTCTTTTTTCGGCGAGGTATTTTTTGGTTATATCCATCCTTGCCGCGGCAAGCATGTGTGACTTTTTGTCTTCACCCGCTTTTTTGGCAAGGGCGTCAGTCTGTGATTTGTAATCACTTAACTGTTTATCGAACTCCGTAGTCAGAGCGGACTGTTTTGCCTGCGCATCGGATTTTATCTTGTCCGCTTCACTCTGCGCTTCGGACAGTATCTTATTTATTACCTGTTGGGCTTCCATTTGTACGGTCCTGTTTGATTAAAAAATCAAAGTTCAATTATTATGCGGCTGCGGCTTTAGCGGCAGGCCACGTGATTCCGAACCACAGGATAAACAGCGTCACCAGCAGTCCGAGAATCGCGTAAATCTCGACCATAACCGCGTAAACCACGCCGGCCTTGAACGCCATTTCCGGGCGTTTGGCAGCCATCAGGATACCGCCTGAACAAACCTTACCCTGCTGAATCGCGCTGAACAGGCCCGCGATTCCGACCGGAAGGCATGCCACCAATATCTGAAGGCCGAGTACGGTGCTGATTTCTTCGGAAAGACCTCCGCCGAAGAAATTCATCTGCAGCATAACGATGAACGCACCCAAAAAGCCGTAGAATCCCTGCGTACCCGGCAGCACGACCATAATGAACATCTGTCCGTAGCGTTCGGGCTTTTCACTGAGTACGCCCGTAGCGCTCCTGCCGGCGATACTGATTCCGATTGCCGAGCCGATACCGGCCAGAAAAGCCGCCAAACCTGCTCCCAACAAAGCCAATGCCAATCCATAACTCATTGCCAGTCCTGCCTTTCTTGTCCCAACGAATTATTCATTTTTGTTATCGAAGTATATGTAATCATATTGCTTGGTCAGAGGCTTGAACTCTTTGCCTCCGCCAACGAGAAACTTCGGGAAAAATTCCACGTACTGCAAACGCAGCGTGTGTACGAACGCGCTCAATATTGCCAGCAGTAAATTGAAGATGTGCCCGAAGACAAGAATCACTATTGTAACGATAATTCCGACATAAGGTATGTTGCCGGAGATTTGTGCAATAACGTTGATAGCCATTGCAAGACCGGCTCCCACCATACCAAGAGCCATCAGTCGCAGATAACTCAGTACGTCACCAAGGTAAAACACGCTGCTGAAAATATTGTAAAAACCCATTCCAAGTCTTGCACCGATGCCGCCCTCACGATGGCTGAAAAGGAAAATCATAACAGCCGGTATAATCGCGGTGAATCCGAAAATCCTGGCGAGGTTGGCCGGTATAAAACCGCCCTTGGCGGCCCCTAACAGGACAATTGAGTTCAGCATTACAATCCATGTAAGCTGGTCGCAGACCGCAGCGACGAAATCTTTTTTTCTGATATTGTGGAAAAACGCGATTACCAGACCGGTAATTAACTGGAAATATCCGAGTCCGACGGCAAGGCCGAAGAACAGCATCGGGTTTTTGAACGGGTCGAACCACATCATTTTTTCTCTTACCGGTCCGAGCGTCGGTATGAACTTTTGCACGCCGTCGCCGAACCAGCCGCCGGTCAGTGCCCCTATGATGACCACGGCAACGGCGCACAGCGCAAGCATATAAAGCAGTTTTTTGTCACCCTGCATCTTGGCTATAAAAAATGCCAGTAACACGAGCATTAAAAGGCCGTACCCCGCGTCTGCGATGCACATCCCGAAAAATATCGCAAAGAAGGGAGCGAGAAAAACGGTGGGGTCAAGGTTGTAGTGCTGGGGCATTCCGTACAGCCGTGTTACTACCTCGAACGGTCTGAACAGCCGTTTGTTTTCAATCTCGACGGGAATCTCTTCGTTCTCGGCCGGGACGATTTGCGAAATATTTGCTGCATCGAAACTGCCGACGATTTGTTCGAGCTTTTTGTAATTTTTCGTTCTTACCCAACTTTCGAGTATGACCGTTCGCTCGGTGGCAGGGGAGTCGTTTTCAGTCTGTTCTCTATTTAGCAGGTTGGCATAGTAGTCGTGCAGGATTTCGAGTTTTTCATAGTCGCGGGCGAGGGTTTTTGCTTTGGCTTTGTGCAGGTCTAATTCAGAATATAATTGCTGTAATTTGCTTTGGCTTTCAGCTATCAGTTCAGCCGCCGTACCGTTCAGGCCCTCGAAGCTTGCGGATTCGAAATCGGCCGAGCGCAAAGTTTTCTGCACTTCACCGGCAGCATCTTTCATACATACGACCAGAACCGCAAACTGCATACCTGATGTGCCGACCTGTTCAACGGCCGCACCAAGCTCCAGCAGCTTTGTTTCCACTTCGACGAGTTTATTGGCTGGAAGCAGCCCCGCGATGCAGACCGCTTTGCCTAAATTACTTAATTCGGGCAGCGGGACGTCAAGCTCTTCCCACGGTCTTAATTTTTCCAGTCTGCCGTTTATGTTTTCTATTTCGCTTTGGATTTTGTCGATTTTTGATTCGACCTGCGAAGCGGCTTTCAAAAGCTCGTCAATGTTTTTATCTGCGATGACGCTTTTATATTTATTTTCATCGATTTCTATTTTCGGCGCTAACGCGGCGGCAAGCCCTTTGGGCCTGTCCGCATACTCTCGCAAAAAACTGATATTCTTCGAAATGAGATTAAGCTTCTCCTCCAGTTGGCGAGGCCGTTCGCCTGCCGTCGCCAAGTCTGGATAGTGCTTGCTGACCATTGCTTCTTCGGCGTTTAGAATCTGGCAAATGCCGCTCTGCTGCAATTCTTCGAGAAGCTCGGAGACCTGCGATTTATGGCAGGCTATCAGGATTTTCGCCATAGATGAAATGGCCATTGTTTCTAACCTTTGAGGTGCTCCATTACTTTATCTGCCGCGGCTACGATTTTAGGCTCAACTTTTTTGCGAAGTTCATCACGTTGCATTTGTGCCTGACTGCCAAGTTTTTCAACCTCGGCTTTCCCCTCGGCCTCGGCTTTGGAAACCGACTGCTCAACAGCCTTTTTCCTCTGCTGCTCTGCCTGTTCGAGCGCGTCCTGTTTGCGTTGGCGGAACTGCTCGGACTGTTGAAGTGCGTCGGCTTTTGCCTGCTCTATGATTTTCGCCGCTTCCTTTTCGGCGTCCTTGATTTTCTTTATTAGCTCCATCTAATAATCTCCATTATCTTCTTATCGATAGAAACGAAGAGGATATTATATTTTTCTTTTAATAACAAGCATTTAGGCAAATTTCTTAGCCCAATATTGTGTCCACCTTGGCGGCAAGGGCTTTGACGTGGCTGAGCGACTCGGCAAAATTTTTCATCTCATCCTCGTTTAAATCGAGTTCGACAATTTTTTCCACTCCGCCGGCGCCTAATATCACGGGAACGCCAACGTAATAACCGCCCGCCGAATACTCCGCATCGCAGTACGCACAGCAGCATGCAGGTCTCTTGCTGTCCTGCAGGATTGCCTTAGCCATTTTAACAGCACCGGCGGCAGGGGCGTAATAAGCGCTGTAACCGAGCAGGTTTACCACTTCGATTCCGCCTTTGCGGGTTCGCTCGATTAACGCTTCAATCTTATCTTCGCTGAGCAGCGAGGAAATTGGTTTGCCGTTGACGTTTGTCAATCTGGGTAACGGGACCATATCATCGCCGTGGCCGCCCATCAGGATTGCATTGACGTCTCTCGGTTTGACGCCCAGCTCGGTCGCGGCAAAATAACAGAATCGCGCACAGTCAAGCTCGCCGGCCATACCCATTACCTTTTGTTTTTCAAAGCCGCTGACCTTCGCCGCGGCATAGACCATCGCGTCGAGCGGATTGCAAACCACGATGATAAAGCTGTTCGGGCAGTATTTGACAATTTTTTCCGTTACGCTTTCTACGATGCCGGTGTTTTTTGCGAGCAAATCATCCCTGCTCATACCGGGCTTTCGAGGCAGGCCGCTGGTAATTATGACAATGTCGCTGCCTTTGGCGACAGTCCAGTCTGTAGTGCCTGTAATTTTTACGTCGTATCCGCTCAGCGGGGCGGCTTGGGCCAAATCGAGGGCCTTTCCCGCGGCGAGACCTTCGACGATATCGATAAGAACTATATCAGCCAGATTTTCCATCGCCGCCAGGTGTGCCGTTGTTGCGCCGACGTTGCCCGCACCGACCACTGTAATTTTTCTTTTTGCCACAAACCGTCTCCTGCTGTTCATTTATTTTTAACCGACCAATTATACGAACTCGGCTGTTCATTTCTAATAAAAAATCTTTACACATAAATTTCGCGATGATATAATAGCTATTAACTACAATGGATGGAGAAAATAACAATACACAAAATGTCAATCAGAGCGGAGCGGTTAACGATGAATATCTGCCGCCCGACGCGAAACCGGTTTGCCCGCGATGTCTCCAGCCATGCGACCCGCTTCAATACTATTGCAGCAATTGTGATTCCAACGAAGTAATAAATCCGCTTGCTTCCTACATGCCGTATCTGCGCATTCGATTTAACATCGGTGTAATTGGAAAATTGTACCGCCTGGCTCGAAATTATAGAGTCCCGCTGATACTTCGAATCTTATTCTGGATAATTATAATCACATCGCTTTTATACCTTGCTTATTAAGCGCAAACTTTGCAAAATTAGCCCGCCCGGAAGTATGGTTTGATCCCAATAAAAAATCTACACCGTTTCAATCCAGCGATTTAAAAAAACGCAAGCTTCAATTCGGACAAAATTAACCCTGTGGCTGTTATGGGACCCATACAATTTCACAGTTTTGACCTGTTTTATGAAATTCAGGCTCTCTTCTTCTATGATTTCCCGGTAGGGCATAAAGCTCCCCGTAAAATCTGACGAAAAAATGATGATGCAACTTCTGTAATTATTGGGATTTGGGGGTTTAAAAAATGCATGTAACCTGCGTTTATGTTTATGTAAAACAGGAGTATATCGACGAATTTCGCAAGGCCTCGGTTGAAAACCATAAGGGGGCAGTCAAAGAGCCGGGCAATTTGAGATTCGACATTCTTCAGAACAGCAAGGACCCCGGTATGTTTATGATTTATGAAGCATACGAATCAAACGAGGCCGCGGCTGCGCACAAGCAGAC
>JBBABK010000140.1:0-4746 GCA_041657685.1 Phycisphaerae bacterium
GTCGATTTTTTTCCACTCATTCAGCGGCATCGTATCGTGTTCGTACGACTCGTTTTTCAAATAACGTGGAGAATATGTTGTTTGCTCACCAATACTGTTTCCAAAATCACTTTCATTCGGCCACGGGTCAAGATTTGGGTCATTAGTCAGAATATGACACCGCCGGCCGATTGAGCGTTTCTGTTTATCAAGAGTTGACGAATCAATACCATTCGCATCTTCCGTATGGCCGTAATGAATCCGTGCGAGATTACCGCTGATATAATCTCCTCCCCGGTCGATATCATTTATGTCCACGGGTTCACCGCTGCTGTCGTATAACTGCATTGACGTAAAATCGCCGTCGGCGAAGAACATGAGCTGGTCGTACCTGTTGTTCGCTTCCTGCTGGAACCATATTGCCAGCGGCGCGTCTTTTCGCAGGCCTTGCAAATCGGAATTTAGCTGCTCGGTGAGCGCGCGGGCCTTTTGCATAATCTCGGCATTGGCGGCCGAGATGCGATACGCGTCGATGCCGAAATTAAAGATGACGCTGCTGAAGGCAATGATAATCGCCAGCAGCCCCACCGCCGTGATTACCTCTATCAGTGTGAAACCATTCTTAGACACGGATTTACACCCGCCTATGCCAAGGCTCCGTCGGGCAAGCTCATTAACACAGTTTTTATATTTAATTTCCATTTTTTATTCTCTGTGAGCTCTGTGTTCTCTGTGGCTAAAATCTTATTACTTTCTGATAAATGCCGACGCAGGGGCTTTTGCCGCTGACCTTTCTATTGCCGCCCGGCGCAGCCGGCGGCGGAACAACCCATACGAACCGGTCACCGGAAATTGAATCGCCCTGCCAGTCGGTCAGTATAAGATCTTTATCGAGCAAAATGATGTCCTTATCTGGGTCGGCATAGCGTTGAAGGACCCTGTAAATTCTGCCGGTCGGGTCGTCCACAATTATATCGCCGTCATTGATAAGTTTTGGATTAGATATCCGCAGTTCATTTGCCCTGTTTTGTACATCGTTAACATCCACCCGCACCGGATGGGGTAACCTATCATTAGCGTCTGAAATACTCGCGTAACCGTCAGTTCCAAACGAACTATAATCCGGGAGATAATATTTTGCAGCCGCACCCGCTTTTCGGCTGACGAATACCGTCACCTGCACGTCCCTGCCTTCCGTTCGCCGCAATATCGCCGACCAGCAGTAATGCTTATCATCAAAACTTATCGAATCATCCGTCGGGTATGAAAACGTATTTGCGTCGATGACATAATCATCCGAAGAATCCACATCATCGAACCAGTCGTTAAAATCCCGCGCTTCGGTAAATCTCAGCTCGGAATCGAGCTGCGGGTCAACGCGGCCGGCATATAGCTGAACCTTCGCGAAGGCCTCGCTGGCGACGAATGCCGCCGTAGTCCTGTCCGCCGAGACCTGCATAAAGCGTATTCCGACCGGAAATACGCCCGCGATGAAAAGCATCGCGACGGTCAGGATTCCGACCGCGATTAAAATCTCAGCTATCGAAAAACCGTTTTGTCTTCTTCGCCGGTTCATAATTTCACTTGTTAATAAACGTCCCTGTATAGGGGTTGATATAAATCATTTCCCTATTTTTCAAATCTTCGAGATACCTGCTGTATCTTTTGGCTTCATGCAAACTGCGCAGAATATTGCGGTCATAAATAATAAACGCCCTGCGGCTCGGCTCTTGTTCAAGGCCGGCTATTCCATTTTCATCCTGTACGAACTTGGCGTAACCTTTTTCGACTTGCTCCTCAATATTGAAAATATCATCTTCGCTAATTCCAACAGCACTGCTCGCATATCCGTTTTTGTTTCTCGTCTGAGATTCTTGAACCGAAAGTTTTCCGGATGGTGAAAACACAATGAAGAACGATGTTGTATCAAGCAATTTGGTGTCACTATCAATATCGGCATCAGAACTGATCATCTGGTTTTTGTTTATTACCATATCCATCACACCGATATTCTCCGGCAGCTTTATCGGTTCGATTCCTTCAATAGCCACAAAAACATGATTGTCATTATTTTGCGCTTGTTTTGGCGGCTGGTATTTAACAAAAATCATATACTGCGGCATCTTGAGCGGGCTTTGATTTGGCTGGATATTACCCTGTTCATCGATGTAGCAGGCGTGCTGGAAACGGATGCCGACGTACTGCTGCTCCCTCGATGCGATAGCGCGGGCCGAGGCGAGGGCTGAGCTTATCAGCGACTTTGTCCCGGCCGGCGTTTCGAGCGAGTTGAAAAGCTGCCTGGCCGCTGGAAGGGCAAAGAAAATCACCACAGCGATAATTGCTATGACCAGCACCTCTTCCAAAAGGCTCATACCGGATTGTCTGTGGTTAATTTTCATGATTATGGCACAGGAGTTTTAGTTTTGTCTCTGTTCGTTATATCATCGTCGGTATTAAATTCTTTATCCGGCCCGGCCGAGGTGAGCAGCGGAAAATTGCGAATCGTATCTTCTCTGTTACCCCAACTCAAACCCGTATTTTCAATCACTTTATTTACATAATAATCATATCTCAGCGACGTTCCCCACGGGTCAACCACGCGCAGCCACGGATATTCGCGGTAATTACCAACAGTCGGGGTTAATCTAATCATCAGATAATTTTCATCACCGTTATGGTCGCTCTTGGCCAAATCGGCATCAAGGCCTGCAAGTGTCGCCCGGCAATCGGGAACCTGGCTGAGAAAGAAGTACATCACCGCTATGCCCGATTCGTTCGGGTCGTAAACGAAACCATGAGTGTCTATAGCGACGGTAATGCCGCCGGCCGAATCCAGCAGATTTTTAAGCTTGCCTTCGACATCAGCTTCCTTATAGCCGTTACAGTCCGGTGGAAATTTCAGGCTTCTGTAAAAATCGATTTCTGTACTGCCTGCCGTGGTGGTATCAATTCTGTATTCATAACCAAAATCGCGGAACTGCCGCAGGGCCGTATTGAGCGTCTCCAGCGTCCCCTCGCAGAGCTGTTCTTTGGCTTTGGTGTCGATGCTCGTCATCGTGGTAAACACCAGCCCTGCCAGAATCGCGACAATCGCCACGGCGATTATGATTTCAACCAGTGTCAGTCCGTTCTGTGAGCGTTGGGTTGCCATCTTATTCTTCTTATAAACTTAATTTGCGGATAATTGCTGCTATTTGAAATTGGTAATATCATCGTTCGTGCCGTAAACGCCGTCGGCGCCTGCCGATATCAGCAAATAAGTGTCAGGCCTGTATGGCCGCAGCGGGTCCGGAATTTTCGGGTCATGAATAAAATCGTAGAATTCTTTGTAATTATCTGCAGGATTATTGAGCGTATGGTCGACGTCTTTGTTCTGAACGTTATTATCGTACTCTTCTTTAGCTGTAATCAGCTCTTCATTATCTTCGTGGTTATAGATTAAATTTTCCGGGTTGAAGGGCGACTGATTATAATTTATGGTTTTATTGTTTATGTTCGCTTTGTAGTAAAGTATCGGTGCACCAACACTGGCATTATCGATTTTTTTAAAATCGAAAACATCACAGATAACATAAGTGTTCTGCTCGAGGCCCTGATTATATGAGCCAAATAATTCTTCTATCGTAAACGCATATTTTGTCCCGTTCTCGATATAGATATTTTTTCTTTCATTGAGGTTTTCATCTTCGCTGGGATAAAGACCTGCTGACGTTATACCCGTGTGGACATAAATATCATTGTCGGCCAAATCCTGACCATCGGCCTGCCAGTCGCTGTCTGGATGGAATCCCAGCAGATCGTATCCGAGCAGGGCCTCCGCTAATTTTTGACCGCCTTCATAATCCGTACCGGTAAAATCAGAAGGCGGGTAATCGCCGGTATCATTCTTAAAGGCTGCGAGCGCAAGGCCGATGGTGTTAAGCTGCGCCTTCTGTTGAGTTTCCTTGACCATCATCCTGACCTTTGCCAGGGCAGGTATGAACAGGGCGATGAGTATGGCGATTATCGACACCACAGTCATTATTTCTATAATCGTAAACCCCTTTTTTCGCGTTGCCATTTTGTCATCCTTTATCACGGGCCGCAATTTTATCTGCAAAAATCCATTTACTGCGGCCGCTGTTCTTTATGCATAACGCCGTGTCATTAAACCATCATCGCGTTTTAAGGTTTACCTCTTCTGGAAGTTATAGATATCGTCTCTCGTGCCGTACAGTCCGTCTTCACCCGCGCTTAAAAGGATATAGGTATCAGCCTTGTAAGGCCTGCCGTCGAACAGTTCGATGTTATCGTTGTTAATCTGCCAGTAGAAATTCTCAAGCGGCCCCATTCCCGTTGCGGTATTTGTCGAATCCATAGGATGTATATCAAGCGCCGAATCAAACGGAACACCAAGCTGTATGAGCTCATCATTGTCCTCATATAGATATATTCTTCTGCCGTCAGTTGCACTGTTTGAATCGTATGGATAATCGTTTTCCTGATTGGGGTTAATATTGCCCGCCGTATTGGCCTTGTAATAAAGAATGGGCATTCCGTGCCTGTCGCCGTCACCGTCCGGCATTCTCTGTTCGAATACGTCCGTCAATACATAAATATCGTTGGCATCGTTGGTAAAATCGCCGAAATCACTATAAATTGCGCTCATTTTTGTGGCATTGGCCTGGTCAAGGTCCACATATTGCTTTTTTCGGGCCATCGTGTTCTGCGCATAACTCGGATACAGAGCGTTATACGGATACGGAACATTACTGTTAATATAAAGGT
>JBBABK010000140.1:4756-5912 GCA_041657685.1 Phycisphaerae bacterium
GTTCGTTCGGTCGCGCCTGAACACCGAATCAGGATGGAATCCGAGCAGGTCCTGGCCTACCATAGCCTCGGCCAGTTTCATTGCGCCGCAGTAACTGTCATCGGCGTTATCACCCCAGTTCGACGGCGGATAATCGCCCGTGTCGTTGTGGAACAAATCAAGACCGACGGCGATACTGTGGAACTGGGCGTTCTGGCGGACTTGTCTTGCGAACTGCTGCACCCTTCGCAAAGCCGGCACGAGCAGGCTAATCAGGATGATGATAATGCTCATCACCGTCAGCAGCTCGACAATAGTAAACGCTTTTTTAGTTGTTTTGGTTTTAACTTGCATCTTGTTTTCTCCTTATTATTTATTTTTGCTTTTTATTTCTTCAGCCTTATAAAAATTACGCTGCGCCTAATCCTGAAATAACCTGAATCATCGGCAGGAATATCGCCAGCACGATTACCATAACCACGCTGCCGAGCACAATAATCATAATCGGTTCGAGCAGGCTCATCAGCGACGCGACAAGAACGTCCACCTGCTCGTCATAATTATCCGCAACCTTGGTCAGCATCTTATCCAAATCGCCGGTTTCTTCGCCGACCGCGACCATATTCGTGATAATCAAATCTACCGTCTTGGACTGCCGCAGGGGGCCGGCAAACGTATCGCCCTGCCGAATCGAATTATGCACGTTGCCGAGCATCCTCGCGTAGACTTCGTTGCCCGCAGTATCACGTGTCACCGTCAAAGCATCAAGAATCGGCACGCCGGCACTTATCAGCGTACCGAGCGTTCGCGTCCACCGCGTAACGGCAATCTTGCTGCTGAGCTGGCCGATAATCGGCAGTTTGAGTTTGATTGTATCAAGCACGAGTCTGCCCGGCCTGAACTGCCTGATTATCCTTAGAATAATAATTATCACGAATGGCACGCAAATGAGAATCAGCCATCCATACCTATAAGCAACCCAATCGCTGACCGACAGCACCGTTTTTGTTACCGGGTTCAGCTCTGTTTGGACCATTTCCGTCAGAACGCCCATGAACCTCGGAACTACCCATTTCATAAGGGCAAGTAAAATACCAAAAGCTGCTGAAAGAACCGCAATAGGATAAATCATCGCACTTTTAACTCGCGATTTCAGCTTCTGTGCTTTTTCCATAAA
>JBBABK010000141.1:0-5827 GCA_041657685.1 Phycisphaerae bacterium
CAGGCAGGAGCATGATGTTAATTGGTGGGTAAATAAATCGCCGTTTAGATCCGGCGGCGCTGTTATGTACCGTCACGCCGAGGGAGCCAACGTGGGATTTTATGACGGCCACCTGGAATATCTGAAAAAGGAGAAGATTTTTATAGTGGATGACTATGAAAAG
This sequence comes from Phycisphaerae bacterium, assembly GCA_041657685.1. Classification (GTDB taxonomy): domain Bacteria; phylum Planctomycetota; class Phycisphaerae; order Sedimentisphaerales; family Anaerobacaceae; genus JBBABK01. Next base: position 164 of record JBBABK010000141.1, read on the forward strand.
AGTCCGAAATGGGCCGGTATGTGGACGGCAACCGGTTTGGTGAATTAAACTGCAAAAGAAGTTAGATATGAAACCGGCAGTGAAAACTGCCGGTTTTTTTTATGCGCAGGGCGAGACATAAGACCGGAGACCAAAAAACACAAGGGAGCAATGCGGCCAAGCCACAAAGATTTATCCGGCAGAATATTTTTTTGAAAAATTAAATTTTCTATTGACAGGTCATAGAAGATTAATACACTATTAATTGATTGATTGTCGGAAGGGGTTTTATTAACACTATATTGCGGAGGATTAATTATGTTCACCAGAGCGGCCTGTCTTGTTTTAACGGTTATTTTGAGCGTTATTTCATCTTTTTGTCTTGCGGTGCAAAGCTCGGATTTCAACCTCGACTGCGACGTCGATTTTGTTGATTTCGCGGGTTTGGCGGAGGCGTGGCTCAGCGACACGGAGGACCCCGGCTGGGACGATAAATACGACGTTGATTTGAGCGGGGCGGTTGACATCAATGATATCGAGATATTTGCCGACCGGTGGCTGACGCAGCGGTACGAGAACGGCACGATTTACGTGGACGCCTCGGCACGGGCCGGCGGCGACGGGAGCAGGTGGAAGGACGCTTTCGACGAGCTTGGTGACGCTCTTGCCGTTGCGCAATGCGGCTGGCAGATACTGGTAGCAGACGGGACGTACAGGCCGGGCAGCAGCCGGGCCGATACGTTCCGGTTAAAAAGCGGCGTTGCCGTCCGTGGGGGCTATCGCGGCGGGGACAGCATTACCGGCGACCAGCGCGACCCGGCGATTTACACATCGATTCTTAACGGCTGTTTTACCAGCTATCACGTAGTGACAGCGAGCGATACGGACGAGACCGCACTGCTCGAAGGTTTCACAATTACCGGCGGATTAGCCAACGGAAGCGATTCGAACGAATGCGGCGGCGGGTTATACAATTACGCAGGCTCGGCGAAAATCAGGGACTGCATATTTATAAAGGACGGCCTTTATTATAATCAGGCCGCCAAAGGGGGAGCGGTGTATAACTGCCTGTCGGATTCGGTATATGAAAACTGTGTCTTTTACTACAACAAGGGCCTGAGCGGTACGGTAAGATACGGCGGCGGAGCGTACAATGAAAATTCACAGGCCTCGTTTATTAACTGTGTCTTCGCGGATAATGAGGAAATCGATTACGGCGCGGCTCTTGCCTTTGTCGACTGCAACTATTCGGCCGTAATTAACTGCACTTTTTACAGCAACAGTGCATCTGAAAACAGTGACGGTTTTTACATTATCAACAGCAGTCCCGTTATTGCTAACTGTATTTTATGGGAGGTTGAGCCGATATACAGTGACGCCAATTCTCAGCCTGACGTTTCATTCTGCGTTGTAAAGGGAGACTGGCCTGGAATTACCAATATAGACAGCTGTCCGAGGTTTATAGATTCCAGTCATCCGAAAGGCAGTGACGGTAAATTCCTTACGGCCGACGACGGGCTGAATATCGGCAGGGGCAGTCCCTGCTGTGACGTCGCATCCGATGAATTTGCCTGGGGTGAAGATATTCTGGGCCGGCCTCGAACGGACACGATTATAGGCATCGGGACCGCCGATACCGACATCGGGGCATACGAATGCCAGGAGGGATATACATACGAAGTTCCAAGCGGCCTGTTTGCGGCTACAACCGGCAGTGTCGAAAAATATATCGGCGGGGCCGACGGCAACCAGTGGGATTCGATAATCTCGCCAGATTACTTCTGTGCGTATGAATACACACTGGGTGGTGCCAGTATTTACAGCCTGTGCGAGTACAATGGTCATTTGTACGCCAGCGACAACGTTTATGGGTACGGGGGTGTTTGGCGGTATGACGGCGAGGGCGCCTGGAACCGCGTCGCAGGGAATTTTGACAATTATGTTGCCTGTATGGCGGTTTATCGGAACAGTCTATACGCGGGAGTGTCGAGTTCAATAAATAGTAGTGCGCCTCCGCCTGCCAAGCTGTACAGATATGACGGCGGGACGAAATGGACGAAAGTAGTGGACACGGCCGATATGAACGACGTTTCCGACCGGTGGCACGGCTTTAGAAGTATGGGCGTCTGGAACGACGTGCTTTACCTGGGTAATATATTCGACCCGCTGTTCGGCTATTTCGACGGAAACAATTTTACGGATTATTATTACGATTCGAATGGCTGCGGAATTACAGATTTTGAAGTGTATGACGGCAATTTATTTGCTTCAATTTGGGCTGCTCCTTCGGCGGATAGCGCCGGCGGTGTATTTGTAAATAACGGCCAAGGATGGATTTGCCACAAATTCGAAAAGGATTACGAGCACGTGCAGGCGTGTACATCGCTCGAAGTGTTTAAGGGAGAGCTTTATCTGGGGGATGGTGATTTGCTGAAAAGATTTGCCGGCTATGGAGAATACGGCGAACCCCGCTATTGGGATACGAAATGGACAAAAGACAGCGGGGATTTCGGTGTAAATGCAATGACGAAAACCCAAGGCCATCCGATTCTCGGCGATATGCTGGTTTTTGCATTGGGGTATGATCATTTTCTTTATTCTAATCCGAGCTATCCAATGGACGCCAAAAGCATCTATATATATGACGGCAATGACCCCGACAGCATCCGGCTGATAACAGATGAAAACTGGGACGTGCAAGATTTGCTGTTTTTGCCGTGATTAAAAAGGTACAAAGTGCCAGAGGGCCAAAGGATTAATGTGGGGACGTTAGGCGTGCGTTGAAGATTTGGGTTGCGGGATTGGTCATAAAGGCTTAATATTAGCCCGTATAATGTATTAAGTAGTTATTTTCCAGCCGATTGGCGGGCGCGGGCTAATGATTCGGACTTTTTCGCTGAAAGCCATACTGTTTATAATATGCGTAACGCTGCTTTGCGGGGGAGATATTTATGCTGAAACAGCGGACAGTAATTCCAATGATGACGGTTACAGGCTGTGGCTGAAATACGATAAAATCAGCGACGCGAACAGGCTGGAAGAATACCGCTCTGTTGTTTCGGCTGTGAGCGTCAGGGGCGAATCACAAACCTGCGATATTATTCGTAATGAATTAAAAATCGCTTTGGGCGGCCTGCTCGATAAAGACATCCCTTTTACAGATTCAATCAAGGACAGTTGTCTGATTATAGGCACTCCCGCGAATTGTAAAGAAATAAAGAAATTATGTAAAACTCTGTCACTTAAAACCATCGGCAATGAAGGTTTCGTGATTAAGTCAACAAAGTTAAAAGGTAAAGATGCGATTATAGTCGCTGCTAATAAAGATATTGGACTTTTGTACGGCACGTTCGCATTTTTACGGCTGCTCCAGAGGCAGCAATCAATTCAAAACCTCGATATAGTTTCACAGCCTAAAATCCAGTATCGTTTATTAAACCACTGGGACAATCTCGACGGCACGGTCGAGCGGGGCTACGCGGGCAGGAGTTTGTGGAAGTGGGATGAGTTGCCGGGGACAATCGACCGGCGATATTATGATTATGCACGCGCGAACGCCTCGATTGGAATTAACGGCACGGTATTAAATAATGTAAACGCCAATCCCGATTTATTAAAACCTGAGTACCTGAAAAAAGTCGCGGCTCTTGCGGATGTATTTCGGCCTTACGGCATAAAAGTATATCTGTCGGTCAATTTTTCGTCGCCTATATCCGCAAAATTCAAACTGGAGAGCAGCCGGCGGGGCGGCATCGGCAATCTGCAAACATCCGACCCGATGGACCCGAACGTACGGCGGTGGTGGAAGGACAAGGCAGCGGAGATTTATAAATTGATTCCCGATTTCGGCGGGTTCCTTGTCAAATCGAGTTCCGAAGGAATGCCCGGCCCGCAGGAATATAACAGGACGCACGTTGACGGTGCGAACATGCTTGCCGAAGCGCTCGAGCCTCACGGCGGAATCGTGATGTGGCGGTCGTTTGTTTATGATGCAGAGATTGACCCCGACCGTGCGAAGCGAAATTATAAGGAATTCGTTCCGCTCGACGGCAAGTTCGCGAAGAATGTTTTTGTTCAATCGAAGAACGGGCCGATAGATTTTCAGCCTCGCGAGCCGGTCGCGCCGATATTCGGAGCGATGCCGGACACGCCTTCGATGCTGGAGCTGCAAATAACGCAGGAATATCTCGGCCATTCGAAACATCTTGTTTATCTGGCGCCGATGTGGAAGGAGTATCTCGAATTCGATACATACGCAAAGGGGCAAAGCTCTACGCTGGCAAAAATCATCGACGGCTCATTGCAGGGACAAAAAATGACGGGTATGGCCGGCGTTTCGAATATAGGCAATAATCGCAACTGGACGGGGCATCTGTTCGCGCAGGCGAACTGGTACGCGTTCGGCCGATTGAGCTGGGACCACAGCCTTAGTGCCGAGGAAATCGCTGATGAATGGGTGCGTGCAACATTAACGAACAACGACGAAGCGGTCGGGACTATAAAATCAATGATGCTTGGTTCGTGGGAGGCGTGTGTCAATTATATGACGCCGCTGGGGCTGCATCATATTATGCAGGAGGGTTTTCATTACGGGCCGCAGCCGCAGCTTGATACGGCTGCGAGGGAGGACTGGAATTCTGTTTATTATCATCGGGCCGATGCAAACGGTCTTGGTTTTGACCGCACCTGCACGGGCAGCGGCGCGGTTTCTCAGTGTTTCGGGCCTGTCTGCGAGCGGTTTAATGATGTAAATGCCTGCCCGGAGAAGTATTTGCTATGGTTTCATCATGTGCCGTGGGACCGAAAAATGCAGTCAGAAAGAACATTGTGGAATGAGTTGTGTTTGCGGTATAATGCCGGCGCGCAGTATGTTGATAAAATGATAAGCGACTGGCAGAGTGTGGAAAAATATATTAAGCCGGAGTTGTACGAGCACGTGGCGAAAAAACTTCAAACTCAGAAAAAAGACGCAGGCATCTGGCGGGATACCTGCATTGGTTATTTCCAGAAATTCAATAAAAGACTGATACCTGACTTTAAATAATGTTATTCACAGAGAAATAGGAGCAATTTTTAAAGGAGCTATAAATGAATCAAGACCTGATACATCAAAAACTTCCACTTAGAGAAAAAGTCGGTTACAGTCTGGGTGATACCGGATCGAATCTTTTTTTTCAAACTTTCATCTATTTTATGCTTATCTTTTATACGGATGTGTTCGGCATCACCGCTAAGGCTGCGGGGACTATGTTTTTAGTAACTAAAATCTGGGACGCGGTTAATGACCCGATAATGGGTATGATTGCGGACCGGACGAATACCCGCTGGGGAAAATTTCGGCCGTATTTGGTCTGGGTTCTAATACCGTTCGGCGTACTTGGAGTATTAACCTTTACTACACCTGAGCTAAGCTCTGCCGGCAAGCTTATATACGCTTACATTATGTATACATTGTTGATGATGGCCTATACAGCCATTAATGTGCCATATTCAGCAATAATGGGAGTTATGACACCAAATTCGAATGAGCGAACCTCAGTTTCCTCTTTCCGATTCGTAGCTGCTTTTGCTGCACTTTTCTTCATTCAATACTTTATCCCGACAATGACTGAAAATGCGGCTAATCCGGAGAAGAGCTGGCAATTGACCATGTCCATTGTTTCCGGATTAGCAGTTGTTCTGTTT
>JBBABK010000142.1:0-5811 GCA_041657685.1 Phycisphaerae bacterium
TGAGTTGCGAATAACTGCTGATTCTTCCGCCCGTAATATCGACCCCCGGCGCGACGCCTATATCATTCGGATGCGAACCGTATTTGCCTCCTCTGCTGCCCATAATCCCCGCCATCCAGGTATCATGGTCAAGCAGCGATTCTCCTGCACCGGTAAAATCGACATTGGTCACGTGCGAGTCGCCCACACGTGCATCGTTGGCATCTTCATTGAAAAATGCCTCGTGGTCCCTGAAAACATTACCGACTGAAATAAGTCCGATTTTTACGCCCGCACCGGTCTGCCCAAGTTGGTGAACAGCCTGTGCATTAGACCCACCCGGCCCGGTCGCTTCTGCAAGGCCGTAAACCCTTGCAGTCGAACAGCTTAAAATTGCGGCGGATAACAAAAATAAAACTGATAAATTTTTCAAGACCGCCTCCTGATAAATTCTTAAAAATTTTATTATAGCAGACTTTCAGACTTGAATTCAGAAAAATTTGAAAAAACAATTACTAAGATTTCCCGTCACCGAATAGGTATATTATTTTTATTATGTGCAGTAAATCAGCACCGCCCCGGTCAGCATCACAAATGCCGCGGTTATTCTCACCGTAATTAATCTCCTCTCCTGCCACCATAATGCAATGGTGTTATACATTTGTTGTTTCATAACCAAACCGGCCGCCCCCGCAATTAAAAGCAGTACACCGAATCCCCCTGTTATGATACTGACCCTGCTCTGAGCCGCACCGAACAAAAATAAGATCGATAATGCAATTCTGAGAAGTGATAACATATACATCCAAAAGCTGTTTCTAAAAAATCTCAGTACCGTACACAGCAGCCCGGGCCAAATCAAAAAAAGCACACCCTCGGCAACTATCAGCCAACTGATAATTAAAATCGCAGTTCTCATCTTCTCTTCCGGTGAGACTGTAACTATGATACGAACGGCGAAACAGTTTTCCTGCCGACGCAATGATATGTAAAACCTTCCCTGCTTACAAATTCGGGGTCGAGCAGATTTCGCCCGTCGAATATCACAGGCTCTTTAAGCTTTTTCTTCATCAACTGGTAATCAGGATTACGAAATTCCTGCCAGTCAGTAAGAATCACCATGGCATCGGCACCTTCAAGAGCATCGGAACTGTTTTGGCAAATCTCAGCCGATTCCCCAAGCACTTCCTTTGCCGGGTTGCCGGCTTCAGGGTCATACGCTTTCACCTTTATCCCCGCTTTGACAAATTGCTCAACGCAGTAAATCGCCGACGACTCGCGAACGTCATCCGTCTTTGCCTTAAACGCGAGTCCCCAAACCGCCAATGTGGTCTGTTTTTCTCTGCCGGCGTAATGTCCCAGCACTTTTTTTGCAAACCTCTCCCGCTGCTCCGCGTTCGCCTGCTGCACCGATTCGATAATCTGCATCTTCAACCCGTTTTCCCTGCCGGTATGAATCATAGCCCTGACATCTTTGGGAAAACAGCTTCCGCCGAAACCTATACCCGCGAACAAGAAACCTCGCCCGATTCGGCCGTCACTTCCGATGCCGTTGCGAACCATTTCTATATCCGCACCGACTTTTTCACACAGCGCGCTAAGCTCATTCATAAACGATATTCTTGTCGCGAGCATTGTGTTAGCTGCATACTTGGTCATCTCGGCAGAAGCCGGGTCCATAAAAATTATCCTGTTGCTCTTGCGCATAAACGGGCTGCAGATTTGTTTCATAACCTCACGAACCTGGGGACTGTCACATCCTATGATTATCCTGTCGGGTTGCATAAAATCCTGCACCGCCGCACCTTCCTTCAAAAATTCAGGATTGCTCACGTAATCAAACGGGACATTCGTCTTAGACTTGACGAGTTCGCTCACCTTTTTATGAGTCCCCACCGGAACTGTGCTCTTGGTGATAATAATTCTGTAATCTTTCATTATCTCCGCTATAGCGCCGGCTACCGACAAAACTGCGGATATATCAGCAGAACCGTCCGGCGACGAAGGCGTTCCAACCGCAAGATAAATCAGCAGCGACTCATCGACTGCTTCTTTCAGCTCGGTGGTAAAATGCAGCCTGTCGGCCTTTAAATTTCGCTGCACCATTTCCGTAAGTCCCGGCTCATAAATCGGTATGACCCCTTTCTGTAAATTCTCAATTTTAGTCTTGTCATTATCGACGCAAATTACCCGATTGCTCGCCTCTGCAAGGCAGCTGGCCGTTACCAAACCCACATAACCGATTCCTACAACACCGATATTCATTGCAAAGCTCCCGTCTTATTATTCTATTATTTCAATCGAATCCGAATCCACCTCGACGCTCGCCGCCTGACCGAGCATATTCACCTTTAACAGCAGCCTCGTACCCGACTGGCTTTGTTGAACAATTCCCTCGATATCCTTTAACGCCCCCGCTGTCACTATGCATCTCTGCCCGCTCTGAATACTCTTATGACTTTGGAGTTGCGCACCGGTTCGAAGCGCCTTTTCAATCGCTGAAAGCTCCATTACCAGTTGCTGCTGATCTTTTACTTCTATAAGAGACGCAATCCGGTTGGTCTTGAGAGCTTCGAGCCGCTCACTCTCACCGCCGCAAAAAAATAAGTATCCGCCGAACAGCGGAAGCAGAGATTTTATCTTCCTCCCGCGAACGTGTCGTATCTTCCACGTCATCGGCAAAAAATAGTTTACGTCCCGGCTTTTCAAATCGTGCGCAAAGGCTTTTTCATTTCGACTTTTTGTGTGTGCCACCCACCACTGCCCCTGGAAATCTTCCAATGGTTTACCTTCCGGCCAGGCAATCGGCGGATTATCACTCACCTTAAGCACAATTTTCCCTTTTATGCCTTTACAATTTTGTTTCTGCCCTCGCGAACACCGGCTGTGGCGTTGCGAGTATCGACCACCAGTTTCGAATTTTTGACAATCCACTTGTAATCATATTCGCTGTGGTCCGTCGAAATCAAAACACAGTCGTAACCAGAAAGCATTTTTGCCGATAACTTCTTGCTCGCCATCTTCAAATCGTGCCGACGCTGCCTGTGAGTCTTCGATATATACGGGTCGTTATAATCAACCTTTGCGCCTCTGTCATTAAGCAATTCTATCAATTCTATCGAGGGGGACTCACGCACATCATCAATGTCTTTTTTGTACGCAAGTCCGAGTACCAGCACCTTGGAACCTTTCAGGCTCTTCTTATGCTCGTTCAGCGCCTCCATAACTTTTTCAACAACGTAATGAGGCATATTCGTATTAACCTCGCCCGCCAGCTCGATAAACCGCGTCGCCATTCCATACTGCCTCGCCTTCCACGTCAGATAGAACGGGTCAATCGGAATACAGTGTCCGCCCAGCCCCGGCCCCGGATAAAACGGGCTGAAACCGAATGGTTTGGTGCTCGCCGCCCTGATAACCTCCCAAACGTCGATACCCATCCGGTCAAAAACCATCTTCAATTCGTTAACCATCGCGATATTAATGCAGCGATAAACGTTTTCCATTATCTTGCACGCCTCAGCCGCCTCGAGGCTCGATACCGGCACCATTTTCTCTATCGCGTGGGCATAAAGTTGCGTAGCAAGTTCCCTGCATTTTTTCGTATATCCGCCGACTACTTTTGGAATTGTTCTTGTCGAATAATTCTTATTGCCGGGGTCTTCCCGCTCCGGCGAATACGCAAGATAAAAATCCTTACCGGCTTTAAGTCCGCCCGCCTGCAATATCGGCGCAACCAGCTCGCGGGTCGTGCCTGGATAAGTCGTACTCTCGAAAGAAATGAGCTGCCCCTTCCTGAGGTATTTGGCAATTGTTTCGCTGCTTGAAATCACGTACTGCATATCCGGTTCTCGATTGCTCGTAAGCGGTGTCGGCACACAAACAAGTACCGCATCGACCGTCCGCAGCTGCTTCATATCGTCGGTGGCCTTGAACAGGCCCGAATCAACCATTTTTTTAACGGTCGAATGCGGAATGTGCTTAATAATACTTCGGCCGGAGTTGAGAACGCGAATTTTCTGCGAATCTATATCGAACCCTTTTACTTTCATACCCGCATTAACAAACTCCCTGACCAGCGGCAGCCCCACATAACCCAGACCTAAAACGCCTACAACTGCCGTTTTGTTTTTTATTCGCTCCTCGAGACCTGCCATATTTTCATTCTCCAAATAAGCTAAAAAACCTACGATTTGGGCCTTCCAAACGGCCTGTGCTCGCTTGTTTTAGTAACTACAAAGTTATGAAGTTTATGGTCTAAATCGCCGAATGTCAACTAATTACGGATTAAAGCAGGCTGATATTCGGACTTGACCCGTACCGAAAACGCGGGTATTATTCAAGTTTTTGCGACTATATTGAGTTTTCGCAATATTTATTTGGACTTTGCTTAAATGGCCCCGAAAAAAGGTTCGCAACGCAGGAACTTCAACATTCTCATTACTTGTATTGGCAGAAGAGTTTCGCTGCTTAATACCTTCAAGGCCGCCGCTAAAACTCTGAAGCTCAACTGCTCGATTTTCGGCACAGACACCATAAGCATCAGCCCCGCCCTGAGATTATGCGACGATTTTTTCATCGTCAGGGCGGTTACTTCAAAATATTATGTCGCCCAGCTTCTCGAAATCGTAAAATTAGAGCAGATAAAGCTGCTTGTTCCCACGGTCGATCTGGACCTGAAGATTCTCGCTCTGAACAGAAATAAATTCGAGAAGCTCGGCTGCATGGTTCTTGTCTCTTCGCCAAAAGTCATAAGTATCTGCCAGGATAAACGAAAAACTCACCAGTTTCTTATCCGCAACGGATTCGATACTCCCGGTACGTTTGGCACACGAGAGCTTCTTAAAAAACCGAGATTCAACGGCCCGTATTTTATGAAACCCTGGGACGGTTACGCCAGCCGCGGCACAGCCTTAATCAAGAGCAGACAGGATTTGTTATTCTATTCCAAAAAAGTGCCCAACCCGATTTGCCAGGAGCTAATCACAGGCGATGAAATTACCTGTGACGCTTACGTCGACTTCGATATGACCGTCCGATGCGTAGTCCCGCGAAAAAGGCTCGAAGTCCGCAGCGGTGAAGTCAGCAAAGCGAGAATTGTAAAAGACATCCATATAATGAATACCGTAAAAAAACTCGTCGAAAAACTCGGTGCAGGGCCGGGTGTGATTACAGTTCAGTTATTCAAAACCAAAGACAATAAAACAAAACTCATCGAGGTCAATCCTCGCTTCGGCGGAGGTGTGCCGCTTTCGATAAAGGCCGGCGCGAATTTCCCGAAGTGGATACTGCAGCAGTTGACGGGAAAAATGCCTGAAATTAGATTCGACGGTTTCGAAGATGATTTGACAATGCTGCGCTATGATGCCGAGGTCTGGATTAGAAATTCACAACAGGCGCAAAAATGCTGGAAGAGTTAAATTTAATCGGTCCGCAAAAAACATTGCAATGGGTGTTGCAGTTCTGGCCTGTGCTGGTGGTCTCTTTTATCGCTGCTCTTGTTGCGACGTGGCTGTGTAAAAAAATCGCTTTAAAATACGGCATCGTCGATAAGCCCGATGACACGGTAAAAACACATCAAATTCCAATTGCGTACCTCGGCGGAGTCGGAATTCTCTTCGGGCTAATCGCGGGAATCCTCGCAGGAATCGCCTATTTCCAAAGCGAACAGTTCATCAGCATATTCCAAATCTTTTTCGCAATACTGGCAGGCGGAGCTATCGCCTGCTTTGTGGGACTCACCGACGATATTCTCGACATCAGGCCCTGGCAGAAAATCCTCGGCCAGACAGCTGCTGCGGCCCTGCTTATTCTCAGCGGGGTACTTCCAAA
>JBBABK010000143.1:0-5784 GCA_041657685.1 Phycisphaerae bacterium
TCTTTCGTTGAGAGCTTTAAGTGCCAGTACAAAAGCTCTTAGTACATTTGATTTACCTTCATTATTCGGGCCAATTAAAACCGTGAAGTTTTTTATAGGCAGCTTGTTGGCAGCAGTAATGCTACGGTAATTTGAAACTGAAAAAGAGACAATATTCATTCGCCCAACCTAAGAAAACTCACCTTAACTATTAATCCTATTTTCTCATTTATCATTTCCGGCAAAACCAAGAGACCATCCACATTAATTTATTGAAATCTTCAGGAAAATTTGAATTTTTCTCGCAGGAAATCATAACACCCTAGTTCCGGTAGACAGTCTATGTCAACATTTCCTTCTGAGATATGTAACGCTTTAGCAATCCGGTTCCTTGCCGCTGAGACTTCAGCACTTTTCAAACCAATAGAGGTGCCCATTATTTTCTTGGGTGGTTCAGTTACACCTTGGAATAACTTTGCGATATTATCTGCCTGATACCCAAATCCTAAAAATACTAGGCGGTCAGCTTGCGATATTTTTGCATTTATTGTGCTTTTCTCGGGAAACTTGCCTACTTCGTGTACAATTTTGATTTTTTTCATAGCTTTTTTGATGTCATTGAAATCCTTCGTTGCTCCAGTGATATTGCTGAAATACTTTTTGCCGTATGGCCGGCAGTCGTCTTTGTTAATGCACGGGTGATTACCCAAAAGACCATGTACATGAATTACATTTTTTAAAAATCCCCTTATTTTTGAACTGTCGGTGTCAAAGCGGGTTTTCAATACTGTGTAGAAATAATGTTCGAAGGAACGATCGTAATTAAAAGTGATAAACGTTAGGCTTAAGCTCTCAAGAAACTCTTCCATGCTTTGATAATCTGAAAGGTTATTCCATACCAGATTGTACCAATTTCCGTCGGAACCACTTCTTTTAGTAAAAAGTGTATCTGTGTTCTCATGGGGTATAAGCTGCGCAGCGATTAATAACCTTCCAAGGTCAACAAATTGCTGATTCTTTGGTTGAGCAAGGAATGAATCTATAGAATTAATCTGTGATCTCCTCAAAACCTTCTGCAATTGAATCATAAGGTTATTGTCGAAGTTCATTTCCTTCATAATATCTTCACATTTTCGCCCATACGAGGCTACATCTTCTTTCTTTATTTTTAGGATCTGATCGACTAGTGACTCTCCCGATGGAAACCCAAATGGAATACTTGCGCCAGCCCCGAGCACAAATACAACCTTATCGCTAATCATAGTATATACCAAACGCTCCGTTTATAAAAAGGTAGTAGCTTATAGCCACACAATTCCTAATTCTTCGCTTGCTGGCTTTATTGTTAACCGTCGATAATCTTAATTAGCGTTCTTTGCAAGACCTGCAAAATCTGCGTCTAAGGCCGATGCATACATCTCCGCCAAAGTGACATGCACTATAGAGAATATCCGGCGAATTTCAATCATTTTCTAATAAAAAAATAAAAAAATAGGTTCCCGGTTTCGTCCCGATAAACAACACCGGGACTACGCCGTGGTAAACCGGCGACTGCTAAACCAAATTGTTAATCACGGTAAAATAAAGACTTATAATTACCGATGCCGCGATACTACAATCTGGGCGGTTTTCGACGGTTGCAAATCACCGAAAAAGCGTCACTTAGAGCAAAAACAGCAAGATTGTGTTACAGAATCGCGCAGGGGGCATAATTAGGGTATAGGGTATAGCGTTTAGGGTGTAGAGGATACAAGGAATTCGCAGTGCTGAATTATCCCAGCGAAAAATAAATCAGCGTTCCGGGGGGACGTTGAGTTCGGCGGCGGTGTGGATGGCTGAGCCGGTTTCGGGGATAATTCCTTTTTTAATATAAATCGGGCGAACCATTTTGCGGATGAGCGGGAGTTTGAATGAAAATGATAAACCGCCGGCGATGCAGAATAAGCCGCCGACGAGCAGTGTGTTGCCGGCGCCGTATCTGTGAGCCGATGCACCTGCGATGAGACTGCCGAACGGGACCATTCCCATAAAGGCCATCGCGAAGATGCTCATAACGCGGCCGCGTTTATCGTCGTCGACCATAGTTTGCAGGATGGTGTTGCAGGCTGCGAGGTTAATCATCATTCCCGCACCCGCGAAGAACAGCATAGGCATCGAGAGCCAGAGCGATTTTGAAATCGCGAATATCATCAGGCTGGCGCCGAAGGTTAGCGTTGCGACGACGAGCATTTTTCCCAGGCCGAGTACGGTTTTTCTGGAAGCCAGATAGAGTGCGGCTGTCAGTGCGCCGATACCAGATGCGCCCATCAGGAAGCCGAGCGTACTCGAATCGCCGTGGAGAATGTCCCTTGCGAAGACGGGCATCAGAACGGCGTAGGGCATACCGGTGAAGCTGACGATTGCGAGCAGGAGTATGATGTACCGGATGGGCGCGAAGCCGAAGGAATATACGAACGCGTCTTTGAGCTGGTGCAGCGGATGGGTTGCTGCGTGCTGGATTTTGTACGGTTTCAGTTTCATCATCAGCAGGGAGATAATCACGGCGAGGTAGCTGATTGCGTTTAGCAGAAAGCAGATTCCTTCGCCTGTCACGGCGATGAGGATTCCGGCGATGGAAGGGCCGAGGAGTCTTGCGCCGTTGACCATTGAGGAATTGAGCGCGATTGCGTTGCCGAGGTCTTTTTGGTCTTCGAGCATTTCGACGACGAATGCCTGGCGGGTTGGCATATCGAATGCGTTTATGATGCCGAGCATTGCGCTAAGCAGTGCGAGATGCCATATTTGGATTTTGCCGGTAAGGACCAGCAGTGAGAGAACGAGAGCCTGGAGCATCGAGAGGATTTGCGTCAGGACCAATATGCGATGCTTGCTGTACCTGTCGGCGACGAGGCCGCCGAGCGGAGCGAGTATGAAGCTGGGGATTTGGCCTGAGAATGAGACGACGCCGAGGATGAGTGCGGAATCGCTGAGGCGGTAGGCGAGCCAGCTTGCGGCGATGCGCTGCATCCAGGTGCCGATAAGCGAGAGGCTCTGGCCGGAGAAGAACAGGCGGTAATTGCGGTATTTCAGTGAGCGGAATATCGAGCCAAGGCCGGTATTTGCAAAACGCATTTTTTCCATATTTTTTTTACGTCCGTATATATTTATTAAGAATCAGAGATAATACTTATCCTTCACAAGACAGTCAATCAAAGAGGCGGCTGTTAATCTTTTATTGTGTACTAAAAATAGCCTGTATTTTGTAATGTTGCCGGTTTAATTTGCCGATATTTGCCTTGATTGTTATGTTTTGTATGGAAGGAATTTATATGGGTATAAAAGGGCACGAAGTTATTCTTGGCGGCCTGATACTGGTCGCGGGTGTAGTTATAATCGCACTGATACTGTTCGTATAGCGCAACGGCTCCTTAAGCACCGGCAGAATTCAATTCTAATCGCTTTCGATTATTTCCACTTTTTCGATAATCACCGGTTGGGTCGGTACGTCCCCCATTCCTGCGGCGGTTGCGGTTTTTACGGCGGCGATTTTGTCGACCGTTACCATACCTGATATGACCTTTCCGAACACGGCGTAGCCGGGATTTTTGCCGGGGACGTAATCGAGAAATGCGTTATCGACAACGTTAATAAAAAACTGGCTGGTTGCGGAGTCCGGGTCGTTGGTGCGTGCCATTGCGACGGTGCCGCGGGTATTTTTCAGGCCGTTGTCGGATTCGAGTTTAATCGGGGGATTTGTATTTTTTTGTTTCATATCGGAGGTGAATCCGCCGCCCTGAATCATAAAGCCGGGGATAACGCGATGGAATATTGTTCCGGCGTATAAATCCTGATTGACGTATTCGAGGAAGTTGGCGGTGGTTAGCGGCGCATTTTTAGAATCAAGTTCGATGACGATATCGCCCATATTAGTTTTCATTTTTACCTGCGGGTTTGTCACGGGAGTCTCCTTGACGGGTTCTGAGATGGGTTCTGTTGCGGCGGGTTGCTGATTATCCTGCACGGCGGGTTTTTCCGGTTCGCAGCCTGTGACCGCGAGAAGTAATACAGCGGCGATAATCAAACAGATTCTGTTTTGTATTTTGTGCTTCATTTTTGAAATCCACATTAAAAACCAGGTTTTATTGCATTAACCAGCAGGCATCTTAACACAATATTATTGAATATTGAAGACGGAATTTTTGGCAGTTTGTGCGGCAAATTTCGGGAAAGTGACATTCGGAGAAAAATCGGGAGGCAGGTTAAAGTTTTTTATAGGACGCAGAGAATTTATTTCGAGGCGAGAACCTTTAAAAGCCGCATTTATTCAACTAAAAAAGCAGGAAGTGGTTTTTTGTCCTAAGGAAAACGCCGATATTGAGGCATCGCGGCCCGCTGGATTATGCGCTTCGGGCTGAACAGATAAATGTGAATATGCAGATTCATTGTAATAAGAGAGAACTGAAATGAAAGCACAAGAAAACGTGACGAAATTCAGATTCACAAAATTATTCGCGGCCTTAATTATTCTGATTTTGTTGAGCGGTTATTGTCCTGCTACCGCAGCATCTGATGAAGAGGATGAAGGCAGCCTGATAGATATGGACTTCGAAACGTTGATGGATGTTCAGGTACGTCCGACTGCAACTTTGACTAAAACAAGTCAGAAGGTTACACCCGCGGCTATGACTATTATCACCAAGGAGGACATTTCTAACAGCGGTGCGCGAAGTCTTGATGAGCTTTTGGATATTTATGTTCCTAATTTACAGATTCTGCTTCACGTCTGGGAGACGCAGCATCTTGGATTGCGAGGTTCGATATCCGACCGCGATGATAAATACCTGCTTTTGGTGAACGGGCGGGTGATGAACGACAGGGTTCATTACGGCGCGCTGAGCGAACGCGATTTGCCGATGCTCAATGATATCAACCGCGTGGAAGTCGTGCGAGGGCCCGGCAGCGCTATGTATGGGCCGGGCGCTTTGTATATGGTAATCAATATTATTACCGATACGCCGGCAACGTTCCAGGGTACCGAGGTGAAGAGTACACTTGGCGCGATAGACGAATTTTATTCGTGGGAAGCCAAGATGGGCAGGCAGTTCAGCGATGATTCGGGACTGTTGATTTATGCCGGTGCTGCCAAGCAGCCCGGCACGGACCCGTCTGACGCGGAGTTTACGCCGGGCAGGACTTTTACGTACGGCGGCAGAACTTATCAGGGCAAGGACGGTTTGGATTTCAATCAGTTCCAGGGATATAACCAGTCGTGGCGGGGGTTGGAAAAGGTAAAATTGTACAGCCAGTATGTGAAAAAGGATTTGAATTTCTGGTTCCGTTTTACTCGCGGCGGAACTCATTATCCGCTGAATCCGGGTCAGCTTGATGATGCAGGTATGCTGGACCAGGGAACAGGTTATCAGCAGCTGACGTTTTTCGCCGGCAATAAGCTGAATATAAGCAAGACGGTTAACGTAGATTATTCGTTCAGCTATGACACGATGGATTATGTTAGGCATATCGCCCAGAATATAAACAGTTTCAGGCAGGACGAGTATCATACGAAAGTAATTTTGCACTGGGAACCGAGCGAAAAACACTCGATAGCCGTTGGCGGCGAGTATTCTCACGAGGAGTACGGATTAGATACGTGGGGTTATCCGCACGAAGACGCAATTACGCAGGCTTTCAGGGATGCGGATATCGAAATGCCCCGTTGGGCGACGGATAACGCGTCAGTGCTTGGCGAGTACCAGTGGAAAATGACGCCGAAACTGACGCTGTTTGTGGGCGGTCGAATTGACTGGCAGCGCTTTGTGAAGCGAG
>JBBABK010000144.1:0-5736 GCA_041657685.1 Phycisphaerae bacterium
GAAAATCAGCGAGGTGCGCGCGGTTTGCAGAACAATTGCGGAATATAAATACGCGGCGAGTGTGCTGGGACTTTGCAGTGGTGCGGTGCTGCCGCCGTTGATAGGTATTGATGAAGAGCACAAAAACGAATTGATAAATTGATTATTGATGAGTGATTATTGATTATTTTAATTGCAGATTTAATGTAGTAGACGGATGACGGGGCGGTAAAATAGGAAAAATGGGGAAGAGGTGAGGGGTAAAACGTGCAGTTGTTACAGGTGATGGCAATAAAAGCGGGGCGAAATAAACAGTGTTGTGAAAATTTCACAAAAAAATGTTTGTTTTTACTGGGCGCATAAGGGATATTAAAGCCGATATTCGTTTAATGAGCGTGTATGGACTGCACGCAGCTTGGCGGCAAGGGCAGTCATGGAAGAACGATTAAACATCGGTGCATCAGTCAAACCTGTTGAAGATACTGCATCTATTAAATCCATTTTTTGACGGAGATTAACCAATGCTGGGAATCGAAGATAAATGGGTGGCAGCGGCGTATATTCTGTGCATAGCGAGTACGCTGCTTTGTGTTCTTTATGGAATTATTAACTGGAACAAGGGAGATGAAAAGCCTGACGAACGCGTGGAAGATGTTCACTGGGCGCAGGAAGAGAAGAAGGTAGAACAGGAACTTTAGCTGATACGTTCCTGTTTTAATTGAATTTCGAAACAAGGCTTTGGTGCAGGGCTACTGGTAAATTGGAGGTACAAATTATGTTAGCGCAGGCAGTAGGACTTCCCGAGATATTTGTCGTTCTTGCGTATTTGCTGGTTATATTTTATCTGGGCTGGCTCGGCTATATGCAGACGCGTACGGCGACGGATTACATGATAGCGGGTCGTAAGATTCACCCGTTCGTGATGGCAGTGAGCTACGGTGCGACGTTTATCAGCACCAGCGCGATAGTCGGTTTCGGCGGCGTGGCGGGGATGTTCGGAATGAGTCTGCTGTGGCTGACGTTCCTGAATATCTTCGTCGGCATTTTTATCGCGTTCGTGTTTCTGGGCGGGCCTACCAGGAAGATGGGACACAGGCTTGACGCTCACACGTTCCCGGAGCTTATCGGCAGGCGGTACAACAGTAAATTTATCCAGATTTTCGCGGGGCTAATAATTTTTATCGGCATGCCTTTATACGCGTCGGCGGTGCTTATCGGCGCGTGCGAATTCATAGCGGCGCGGTTCGGGATTGATTATTCGGTTGCACTTCTGATATTCAGTCTGATTATCGCGGCGTACGTTGTGATGGGAGGGCTGAAGGGCGTTATGTACGCAGACGCTCTGCAGGGTTCGATTATGTTCGTCGGAATGCTTATTCTTCTTGTCGCGACTTATGTGTCACTCGGCGGCATTACCGAGAGTCATACCGCTCTTACGGAAATGAAGAGCCTGCCGAGCCTTTTCGGGAAGATGGGATTTAAGGGTTGGACGTCGATGCCGCAGTTCGGATGGGGGGACAACAAGTATGATTTGTGGTGGATTGTGGTCAGCACGATTACGCTGGGCGTCGGAATCGGCGTACTGGCTCAGCCGCAGCTTGCGGTTCGCTTTATGACGGTCAAATCCAAACGAGAGCTTAACCGCGCGGTGCTGATCGGCGGGATATTTATTTTGATTATGACTGGTGTGGCGTTCACGGTCGGTGCGCTGAGTAATTTGTATTTTTATAAGTATGAAAAAATCACGGGCAAAATTGTTAATACGACCGAGAAGACCGGCGTTATCGCGAAGAAGGAAAGAGGCGTGGAGGTCCGAGTGCCCTGCGCGCTGATTCATATCGATACCAACGGCGACGATGTTGCGGATATTACGGTGGTAAAGAACGGCTATGACGTGGAGAAGGACGGAATTGTTGTCGCGCCATTTTCAAAATTGATGCCTGCCGCTGAGATTACGCAGCTTGAAAACGGAAATGTGGAGGTGCGTCCGCAGTCAACGGCGTTTTTGCGGGCGGTGACCAAGACAGGTGCAGGCGACTGGATGTTCAACACCGACAGTATTATCCCGACATATATAACAAGCGCACTGCCGAAATGGTTCGGGCTGCTGTTTTTATTGACGCTGCTTTCGGCGGCGATGAGCACGCTGAGCAGCCAGTTTCACGCACTGGGCACGAGTATCGGAAGAGATGTGTTCGAGCAGATAACGGGCAAGTATAATCTAAGCACCAATATTACCCGTACGGGAATCGTTCTCGGTATTGTACTGGCGGTGATTTTCAGCCATACCGCGCGAGGCGGTTATATTGTCGCAAGGGCTACGGCGATATTCTTCGGGTTGTGCGCATCGGCATTTCTGCCGGCGTTTATCGGAGGGTTGTTCTTCAAATGGGTTACAAAAGCGGCTGTTATATGCTCGATGATAGTTGGTGCCGGCGTGACACTGTTCTGGCTGGTGTTTGTCAAATCGGCCGAGGCCGGAGCAATCGGAATTGTTCAGAAAGTCACCGAGGGCAAGGCGAGCATATTGCTGGATAAACCGAATTGGCCCGTAGTTGACCCGTTGATTGTCGCGCTGCCGATTTCGCTGCTTGTGGCGATAGTGGTGAGCTTGTTTACGAAGCGGCCGAGTGACAGCCACATGGTTAAGTGCTTCGGTGACAAGGCCTAAAAAATCATTGACAAAAATAAATCTTTTTATAAGATTTTCTTCGGCGGTTGTAAGGGTTTATAAATCATTTAGTAAGGAGTTGCGGAATGAAGAAGAGCAAGGCTATCCTTATTACACCATTAGTGCTGATATTGCTGGTTCTGGTGTTTCCATCACAAGTGTTTGCGGCGGAAGAATCGGAACATAACATTGTGGAGCAGCCTGGCGTGGATGCAGAGGATATGACACGGCTGGAAGCGACGTCGACGCCGGAGCCAGAGCCGCACCATCATTTGGAAGGCGCATTTCTGGACTGGTTTCACAATCCGGCTGACTGGATAGAGATGGGCGCGGATGAGCGGTTCAAGATAATTGTCGCCAAGAACATCGATACGCTCAGTGACGACCTTAATAATAACAGGGAGAACCACTGGAATTTCATTCGCCAGCGTATGAGATGGTGGCAGAAATTCAAACTTGATGAGGACGTTGATTTCAACAGCCGATTGGTTTGGGAATTTCGTCACTGGGACGAAGGCCCTACGGGAGCCGGTCAGCAGAGAGACAAGCGAGTTGATTTTGACGAAATTCTGTTCGACCAGTTTAATATCACGTGGCGCAATATGTTCGGAACGCCTGTAAAGGGTGTATTCGGACGACAGGATATTATTCTTGGACGTGGCTGGCTGGTTCTTGACGGCACGCCGCTGGACGGTTCGCGAACGATTTATTTCGACGCGATGAGGTTTACCTATGACTGGGCGGAGAAGAACACGGTTTTTGATTTGATTTTAATCCACCAGGAAGCAGCAGAGGACGCGTGGCTCAAGCCGATTAACGATGAGGACAGGCACGTCACCGAGCAGGATGAAAACGGTATTATCTTTTACGTGACGAACAAGTCGCTGGAGAAGACGCAGTTCGAAGGTTACTTCATATATAAAAATGACAATCCGATTGACGTTACGGCGGCGGACGAGCCTGTGCCGTGGCCCAGTGCGGTTTGGAGCAGAAAGGCAGAGATATTCACGTTCGGCGGTGCAGTGGAGCACAGGTTCGACGACCACTGGAGCGCACGGGCAGAAGGCGCGATGCAGGTCGGCGATAAGGAAGAGCCTTTTACCGGAAGGATGGCTGACCTTGAGGCATTCGGGTTCGTCAGTAAACTGGATTATAACTTTAATGATGAAAAGAAGAATAATTTGCACATAGGTTACGAATATTTGTCGGGCGATGACCCCGATACGCGTGATTACGAGCAGTTCGACCCGCTGTGGGGCGAATGGCCGCAGTGGAGCGAACTGTACGTTTACACGTATAATCTCGAAACGATGATTGGCGAGACGACGAACCTGCACAGGTTTAACGTCGGTCATTCATTTAAGCCGGCTCCGAACTGGCAGATTAATACGGATTATCACGCACTTTGGGCGGCGGAAAATACTTCCGACCAGGCTCGCTACGCGTATCCGTGGTACAACGTCGTATCGAATGATTTCAATACCTCCAATGACAGCAAATTCCGCGGACACCTGTTTACACTGTGGGTAAAATGGCAGTGCTGTCCGCAGCTTCGGTGGCACTGGCTGGCGGAATATTTTTCGCCCGGCAGCTATTATTCACAGGCAATCAGGGATGGTGCGTATTTCCTGAGGTTTAACATCGAGTACACGTTCTAAGGATAATTAATTTTCGAATGATAAGCCCGGTCGAGAGGCCGGGCTTTTTTATTGAAAAAAAGTATTATTTCGTATAATATTCGAAAAATAACTACGTCGCCGTGCCGGCGACGGCTAAACACTTTAGTAGCAATATCGCTTATATAAATTATGAGTAAAACGAAAAAACAAAAGGCATTTCTATCGGGCAATGAGGCGCTTGCCGCGGGTGCGTGGGAGGCGGGATTGAAGGTCGCGTGTGCGTATCCGGGTACGCCTTCGACGGAAATACTTGAGTCGCTTGCGACGTTCAAAGAAGTTGACGCACAGTGGTCGGTTAATGAAAAAGTGGCGTATGAAGTTGCGCTGGGAGCAGCAATCGGCGGCGTGCGGAGCCTGTTCGCGTGCAAGCACGTCGGGCTGAACGTGGCGATGGACCCGCTGATGACTTCTTCTTATACGGGCGTGTCGGCAGGGTTTGTGATTGTGGTGTGCGACGACCCCGGGATGCATTCATCGCAGAACGAGCAGGATACGCGGTGGGTTAGCATTTATTCGAAGATGCCGATGCTTGAGCCGAGCAGCCCGGCCGAAGCGAAGGAGTTTGTGAAAGAAGCGTTTAAGATAAGCGAGAAATTCGATACGCCCGTGATAATCCGAATGACGACGCGGATATCGCATACCAAGGAAGACGTTGTTTTATCAGGGCGTGAGGAACCAAAGCCTCGGCCTTTGGAAATTAACGCGGCCAAGTACGTTATGGTGCCGGGGCACGCATATAAAAAACATATCCTGATTGAAAAGCGGTTGAAAAAGTTACAGTCACTGTCTGAAAAAATAAAATTCAATAAAATCGAACGCGGCAGCGGGGGCATCGGATTTATCACTTCGGGTGTGACGTATAATTACCTGAAGGAATATTTTCCCGACGCATCGTATTTGAAACTGGGGATGTCGTATCCGTTCTGCGATGGAAAAATCAAAGAATTTGCAAAAGGCGTTAAGAAACTTTACGTGATTGAAGAGCTTGACCCGTTTCTGGAAACTCATTTGAAAACATTAGGGTTAAAGGCGCGGGCCAAAGACGCATCTTATATGATTGGCGAGATTACGCCTGAAATGATTCCAGACGTCGTAGCGGGCAAGGCGAAAGTTGAAAAAATCAGCGGCAAGCGGATGCCGCGGTTGTGCCCGGGATGTCCGCACTGGAGTTCGTTCGGTGTTTTGCGGAAAGAAGGATTCTTCGTAGCCGGTGACATCGGGTGTTATACGCTGGCGTGCCTGCCGCCGATGTCGGCTCTGCACAGTTGCTTGTGTATGGGCGCGGGCGTGACATTCAATGAAGGATTGCGCAAAGCGGCGAGCAGCAAAAGGAAAATTGTCGGTGTGGTAGGTGATTCGACGTTCGTACATTCGGGAATTACGGGTTTAATAAACGCTGCGTATAAC
>JBBABK010000145.1:0-5715 GCA_041657685.1 Phycisphaerae bacterium
CAACGGAATCAGCACGTCCGTGCCGAAGGATGTGCAGGATGAAATGCTGCGCCTCATCCCGCCCCTGCGTAACGCAAAGGTGCTGCGCTACGGCTACGCCATCGAATACGATTACTGCCCGCCGATGCAGCTTACAAGCTCACTCGAAACCCGCAAAATTTCAGGGCTGTTTCTCGCAGGCCAAATCAACGGAACCAGCGGCTACGAAGAGGCGGCCGGTCAGGGAATCATCGCCGGCATCAACGCGGTCCGGAAACTTAATAATGACGAGCCTCTCGTGCTGGCCCGCGACCAGGCCTATATCGGAGTTATGCTCGATGACCTGCGGACGCGGGGAATCGATGAGCCTTACCGGATGTTCACCAGCCGGGCCGAGTATCGGCTCAGTTTACGGTCCGATAATGCGGACCGAAGATTAACTGATTTGGGCAAAACGGTCGGCCTTGTGGATGAACGGCGATGGGCCAAATATCAGGCCAAGTGCGCAAATATCGAAGAATTAAAGACTTACCTGAAAAACACCACTTTCAAAGGTTCGACGATGTGGCAGGATTTGGCCAGGCCGCACAGCGAATTAACGCTAAATTTGTCCGATAACGATTATGTAAAAAATGCCGATTTGGACAAAACGGTCGTCGAAGCCGCCGTTATCGACGCCAAATACGAAGGCTACCTCGAAAAACAGGCCCGGCTGGTGACGCACTTTAAAAAGTTGGAGAAGATGAAAATCCCCGCCGAACTGGATTATTCGCTGGTCGAACACCTGCGGACCGAGGCCAAAGAGAAGCTGACGAAGTTCAAGCCCGACACATTCGCCCAAGCCAGCCGCATCAGCGGCATCACCCCTGCTGATATCACCGTTCTCCAAATACATTTGAAAAAGCATTTCAAAAAGTAGCCCAGTTTCCCTACGTTGCCTAAGTTCCGTCTTCGCTGTGCTTCGCCGTGACAGGTTGGGTTTGTTTTGGGTTTGTTTTTGGGTTTGGACCTTTGTTTTTGAGCTGAAATTGGGTTCGTTTGGGTTTGAATTGGGTTTGTTTTGGGTTCGTTTTTTATAGTGAATAGTCATTAGTGAATAGTCGTTAGTTATTAGGGGATAAGGAGTTAGGTCACTTTTAGGCATATCTGAAATTGGGTTCGTTTTGCATAAAAAGCTCTGATTTTTTGACGCTGATTGCGCAGATTTCGCTGAAATTGGCCACAGATTACACAGATTAACACTGATAAATTGTAAAAAATTGAGATGTGGGATGGGCAGGGGCATTATTTGTTGATTATTCTCCTTTCCGCCATCGCCAAGACTATGGCGGATAAATTTGAGTTGTCTAATTTAACATTTTGTCAAACAACATCAGTATTATATCTTTATTTCAGCAGAAGTAAAGGCAAAAATGCGGTTTTTAGCGAAAAAATGAGGATTATTTGTTAACACTGAAAATGCTAATGTCACTATAAGTATTGCTAATTCCTTAATCTCCGCTCATATGTCGCGGGGGCTTTTAAATGCTCAACTTCAACTATCTCGCGAATTGCATCGCGTCTCTATGGGGCATATCTTCCCTATTCTGTGCAACAATATTTAAATCTAATTCAAGTGAGTGTTTCTAAAGGTATTGTTTTGCATCTTCCAATAATTCTCGCTCAAACACATCGAGCGATAAGAGGTTCAAATCTACACGCCTTAGATTCTGCACCGCAACATCAAGGTCACTTGTTGTACCTAATATCGGTTGAATCCGCTCCGCCACCTGCATAGGGATTCCGTATTCGTCGAGGGCAGCCACCACCGGATTACGAAATAAACATTCAACTTGCGAAGAAAAGAAGGCATAATCGCCGGTCTTCAATCCCAGAGTTCCAAGGACGTGTCGTTGAATACGTGACAAAGCCATCAAATATCTGGGGAATTCAAAACCTGCCCATACACGGTCGAACTGCAAAACTCTTTCGACTGCTTCATCGGGTGTTTTAGCAGCATATTTCTTTGAAGTCAATTCCTGTCTAATCCGTTCAGAACACGAATGGGTCCAGTACAGTTGCCATATTTTGAATACCAAGTGACCATCAGAAAATACGCCGGATCTTTTTCTTTTGGCTTCAACCAAATATTTCCAAATCAATCTGCAAACATATCTTAGCTGTTCAGGTGAAGGGGTCCGATTCCATGTTAACATTCTTGATGCCAATGCAGATTCATCTCGTAAATGTTTCGCTAATTCAATCTGTGTATCAGGGTCAATTGTAGCATTTTCGCGAATAATGCTAATGGGCAATACATCTTGATCTGTCCATTTTTGTGTTCTCTCACGGGCGGTTTCACGGAGATCGCTTTCATCAATCTGCACGATAAGACTATCGGGGGTTCGATTGTCCTGGCTAAACAATGGGAAATCGACAAAAGGAAGCAGTTCATCTGGAGGTGGCGCAAACAGATAAACATTTCCTATGAAATGTTCAAACATCCTTCCAGACCTTCCTTTTATATTATTGAAAGTGAAGAAGTCGATTTTTTGCTTCGCAATCTGATTGTCGAAAACAATTACATTTTTCGCTTTAGTGTTTACGCCTTCTATTAATGTTGATGTGCATAGTAGAAAACGAAGCTTAAGATCATTAAATACTCTTACCGTATATTGTGCAATCGAACGAGGAAGACGGCCGTGATGCATTCCTATTCCATTGAGTATTGCTTGACCCCAAATCCATTCTGGATGGTATATCTTTGCAGCCCATTCTGCAGCACTCGCAAGTTCAGGAACTTGCATACCAATGCCATTATCCAACAAAAGTCGGGCAATTTCGTTTACGCGGGCCGGAGACCGACAGAATATCAAAGTAGGATCGATAAGAGTACGACATAACGACACTAAACGATCCAGGTCGCTTCCTTGCCCTCTCACAGGTTTGTGTTCAGCGATAACTGTTGTGAATCGCGTCGGGTAAAAATAACAACGGTATTTTTCTTGGATTCCCACTGGTACTTTTTCAACATTTGGCCCGAGCATATAAAATTGTCCACCCATCTTGAGCAAACGCTGGAAAGCAACATTCAATGAGACAGTTCGCATATCATCTTCGTCCAAAGCATCAATTTTGTAAAACTCATCAATTACGAAAAATTCAATCTTCGGAAAATTCTCATATGCAACGGCCCGTTCCGCGGTTAAAACGAAAATATTCCTGTCGCCCGGGCGCTGAGAAAGATGAGTAATAATCTTATAACGAGACGAGAATTGTGATAAACGACGTCTGGTCTCATCTATAAGGGCAAGTGTTGGGACAATTACTGCGATGTGATTAAATTTATCCGTTGCGATCATCGCGTCGATAATTCGGCTTTTCCCAAAGCTCGTTGGAGCGCTAAGAATCACATTATCGCCAGCAAGTAAGCGATGATAAACCTCTGCCTGCTCTCGGTGAAAAACAAAATCTTCGGGCATGTTCAGCGGCCGATGGTATTCGTAGGCAATTAGGTCACGTAAATCAAGTTGATCGGGGTCATTGTATGGAAACAACCCTACAGCCCTAGTGAGTGCTTCGATTATGGGTTTTGTTGTGTGGAATTTTTCACGTTGCTCTAGGACTCTCAGAACAAGTTCTCGAGCTACGTCTGATTTGTCGGGATCGTTTACTAATAGTCCAATATTCTTAACAATATCGAATTCGTTTTTTGTGATTGAATCCGGTGTGTTTAAAATCTCCCGAATTTCATCGATATTCATATAGTCTGCCATGATTTTAGTTTTTTATCGAGAAAGGTAATTAACTCATTTTTTGACTTCAGAGGCATTAAAAACAGATGGATGCGAATATCCGTAGGAAGTCCCTTTTTTGAGAAAGTCTTCCAGTGAGTCAGTA
This sequence comes from Phycisphaerae bacterium, assembly GCA_041657685.1. Lineage (GTDB taxonomy): Bacteria > Planctomycetota > Phycisphaerae > Sedimentisphaerales > Anaerobacaceae > JBBABK01. Next base: position 3,859 of record JBBABK010000145.1, read on the forward strand.
TTTCATCTTTGAAAGCAGTTTCATACTCAGCATTGCATATCTCATGAGCTGAAATAACCGGGCTATTATAGGTTAGCAACACAGGAATACATGCTCGTTTGAATACTTTATCAAGCGAGATATTCGGGTTGAGTAATTTCTTGAGTGCTTCAGCATGTTGCCAAGAAGTATCAATTTTATTGGTTATCAGCATGAATTCTGAACGCAGATAATTGGTTTTAGTATGATCTTTCAGTTCACTAACAACATCATTAATGGCGTTTGTGATATTATCATAAAATTTTGCTTCCCCGATCCATAGCTCCAGGTCATCCGGCGCTCCGACCACATGAACAGCATCAAATCCTTTCACTGGATCATTATTGGCTGTTTTGTAATAAATCTTAGAAATTGCTGGTATGGAGTCAAAAGTTTCTCGTATTGCAATATGTAGGAACAATTCTCCGAATTCCCCTCGTTTCTCGAATTTTTTAGATTCATATACAGCTTTTGCAGCCCTTTTCATAAACAGAGCCGCATTTGCATGGTTGATTTTCTCGCACTCGGGGATAGAAAGAGCAAACTCAGGCAACCATGTCATTGCATGATCTGCTAGCTCTTCTGCACGCCATTGCCCGCGTTCATATCCAGCACAGAGCCCAGTACATCCAGGTGAAACTCCGAGTTCATGAACACGTAATTCCAAAAAGCGATCTGGCTTTTTCATTTGCTAATCTTCCGTTCTTTGGAGGAATATTATACCTTTTTATCCCCAAAAGCAAAGAAAAATAGCACGGTAATAAACGAGACTAAGCCCCTTATTAGGATGGAGGATGGATTTTTTGCACAAACAAGGATAATGTTCGTAAATAAGGGGGAAGAGAACCCGCGACCGTGCCGCGGGCTAAATTAACGACGTAACCCCCTAATGCCGAAGCGGATAAAAACAATAACCCCCGTCGTCCCGATAAAAGACAATCGGGACAACGGGGCTAATCGAAATGGATTCCCGCTTACGCGGGAATGACAATCACCCCCTCGGCATCCGCCTTCGGCGGATAAAGGCCGAGGGGCTAAATATAAACCCCAGCCGCGAGCGGCAGGGCTAACCTAAATGAAAATTTGCTTACGCAGGCTGGTTCGGGATACATATTGAATAGTTACTGAAATATTGATATACTGATTATATGACTGCCAAGGAAAAGGTTTTAGAAGCGCTGCGGGAGCTGCCGGACGATGCATCTATCGAAGACGCTATGGAACGACTGCTGTTCCTGGCTAAGGTTGACAGGGGTATCAAACAGGCTGACGCAGGGAAAATTATTGACCATACCAAAGTTAAAGAAAGACTTGGCAAATGGCTCAATTGAGATGGACCGTCCAGGCGGTTGAGGATGTCGAATCCATAGCCGAGTTCATTTCTGAAGATTCCATACATTATGCAAATTTGTTTGTTAGTGATATCCTCTCGGCAGCGGAACGACTTAAAAGATTTCCTGAAATAGGCAGGATAGTTCCCGAATTCAATGAGCCGTCAATTCGCGAAATAATTCTCGGCAATTATCGAATCGTTTACCGCCTGAAAGATGATTTCGCGGAGATATTAACGGTCTTCCACGGCAGCAAACTTATAGACCCTTCAAATTTAGATACTCCTCACCAATAGCACAGCTTATTATCCATGAGCAATGATTGATTTATCGGAAAACATTTACAACCAGACCGTCGGGCGCGATGAGCCGAAGTTGAAATTGTGGCGAAGCGCGGGGCTGATGCTGACGTATAAATGCAACGCGGCGTGCGAGTTCTGCTATTACTGCTGCTCGCCGGAGAAAGACGGCCTGATGGCGTCGATACGGCTGTCGAATCATACAAAGG
>JBBABK010000146.1:0-5672 GCA_041657685.1 Phycisphaerae bacterium
AAAATGGTCGATGCGAACGAGGTCAAACAGTTCCATATTGTGACTTATCCGCTCCATCCACCATTTATATTTCGTCTTTTTAATCGCCCGCCAGTCATAAATCGGATTGCCCCACAACTGGCCCGTCCTGCTGAAATAATCCGGCGGCACTCCCGCGATGAACTTCGGCTTTTTGCTTCTGTTCAGCTTAAACAATCCTGGATTCGCCCAGACGTCCGGACTGTCATAAACCACATAAATCGGAATATCACCCATTATTTCGATATCGCGCTCGTTACAGTATTTTTTAAGAGCCTCCCACTGTCTGAAAAACAGGTACTGCAAGACAAAATGATATTCCAGTTCAGTTTTTAATTTTGCCTTGAGCCGTTCGAATTCTTTCCCCCTGCGGTCTCTCGCGTACCGCGGCCAGGTATACCAGCTTTGATTTTTAAAAAACCTCCGCAGTGAAATAAATATCGCAAAATCATTCAGCCAGTAAGCATTTTCATTTTTGAACTGCTCAAATGCTGCGTCTTTTTTAAACCGTCCGTAAACAATCTTAAAAAGCGTCTCCTTGTATGATACTACTTTTGCATAATCCACATAATTCTTTGGAAACCGAGGCGCGTCTCTGATTTCATTTTTTTTCAAAAGACCCTGCCTATACAATAAAACCGGGCTTAACAATAACGGATTGCCCGCGAAAGCGGATGAACAATTGTACGGCGAGTACCCTGTTTTCGCGGTGGTATGATTCAACGGCAGAATCTGCCAGTATTTCTGACCGCTGTCTTTCAGGAAATCCGCAAATTTATATGCCTGGGGTCCTAAATCGCCGATGCCGAACCCGCCCGGCAAAGATGTTATGTGCAGCAAAAGTCCGCTTGCCCTTTTTTTCAGCATCATATATCCTTAATCTTCATCAGCTCTATATAACCAAATCCAGATGCTTTGCAACCCTCTCGAAAAGTTTAATCCATTTCGCAGCGTCTTCCTGCGACTCCGCTTTTTTCTTCATCTCAGGATATTTTTCGTTGCGTATTGAGAAAAACAGATTTTGTGCCATCTGCAAATCCATATCAGGCACTATGCCCTTTAGCACATAAAGCGCCCCTTCAAGCGTGTACAGCAGCTCGGTGTCATCGCGCGACTGTTCGAACATCTCCATCAGCCTGTTAATTTTCGACGAAGCCTCATACCTTATGGTGGTTTTATCGAGATTGAGCGACAGCCGCCCCGCTTCATCTGTAAGCTCTTTTAGCAAATCGATATTCATTTCTTCGGCTCGAATCGCACCGCACAAATCATGGTTGATAATAAACTCCGCCGGTGCCGCCAACGCAGCCGGCAGGCTCATATTCATATTCCGCAGCATCAGCATAATCGAATAATTCTGCTCGTATATATGGCGGAACGACCCTTCAATTTCCACCCACGTATCGCTGAGCAGTTCGTACATCAGCCGACGCTGCTCATCCTTAAACAGGTGCCAAATCGAATAATTATTCACTCCGAATTTCATATTTATCTGCCGAAGCACCGCGTTTGTATCACCCTTATAGAACGCATCTTCCATATCCTGCTGCATCTTATGAAATTCCTCGTCAGGTAACGGTGCATCGAGAGCCGTAAACAAATTGTGCCCGCCCATATGCAGCGTTGCGAAATCCAAAGACTGTTTTTCAAAAACAATGTTGGAAATTATCGTCGCCCTGCCCGTCGCAAGAATCTGTGAGCCGGCCCTTGCGTTCTGGTAATCTTCTATAAGCGCCGTGTAGCAGTAAACTTCATACTGGTTTTCCGCCGACTCGGAAAAAATCGTGCTCAATGCGAAATGCGCTCCGACCCTGTAAAGGTCGATTTCTGCCGTTTTGACATAATTTTCGTAAACGTCTTTCCCATCTTTCAGTTGTTTTACATTAACGGGAGCCGCCTGAATCCTGTTTTCGAACTCGGCGGATAATTTTTCGCCTGTCAATTCATCATAAAGCTGCATGCACCGCTCTGCATACTGCATCACCTGCACCGTTTCTATGCCAATCAAATTATCGAAAAACCATCCGCAGCTCGTGTACATCAGCATCGCCATCCGCTGCATTTCCATCAGCTTCAAAAAAATAACTTTATCTTCATATCCAAGCTCTTTGCCTGCAACTCTGCCGACAAACGATTTAACGTTATCAACCGACCTGTTGTTTATTACCTCGATATACTCATTCCTCACCTGCCACGGGTCGCTGCTGAATTGCTTCATTTTATCTTCGTACTGCCCGCCTATTTTATCTCTCAGCCAGTCCATCGAATTTCGTAAAGGCTCCCGCCACTGCTGCTTGCCCGAAAGAGCCTGGTCAGCGCAGCATCCGCAGTTACTCTTCCATCTTTCCACCCCGTGAACACAGCTCCACGAACTGTTTTCATTTATCTGCACTTCGTGCGTCGGCGGAAACTTCTCCAGGTATTCGCCATAAACCGTCACTTTAGCAATCTTTTTTTCTCTGATATAATGCAGACAGTAGGCAAGAGCCATGTCGCCGTGCCTGTGATGATGCCCGAACGATTCGCCGTCGGTCGCAATATTAACAAGCTGCGCCTTGTTGCCGTTTTCCTCGAACGATTCCGCCATCTTGACAGCGAAATTTTCACCGCTGTGAAGCAGCCCGCCGTACGCGATATCATTAGCAACACTACCATGATAAAAGAACAGGCTGATATCCTTGCCGGAAGGCAGAATGCACTTATAAGACATCCGGGTATCAAGGTTTTCTTCCGTTACATCGTTCCATTTCTTCGCTCCAATTTCACGAACCCGCCCCGCCTGCCGCGGTGCGAGAATCGTAAACTTCATACCGTGTTCTGCAAGCACCTCCAGCGCCTCTATATTGACGGCTGTTTCCGGCAGCCACATCCCTTCCGGCGCTCTGCCGAAACGCTGCTCGAAATCCTTGATACCCCATATAACCTGCGTATGCTTGTCACGAAGATTCGCCAGCGGCATTATCATATGATTGTAAGCCTGCGCTATTGCCGAACCGTGTCCCGAATAAAGCTCTCTGCTTTTTTCATCGGCTTCGATAACGGTCGCATAAACATCCGGTGCATTTTTTTCCAGCCAAGACATCAGGGTGGGACCGAAGTTAAAGCTCATAGAGATGTAATTATTCACTATATCGACGATTTTTTTGTCAGAACCGAGAATTCTCGACGAGCCGTTCTGCCTGTAACACTCCTCTGTAATTCGCATATTCCAGTCGTGAAACGGATAAGCCGAGTCCTGCAGCTCGACGTCCTCCAGCCAGGGATTTTCCCTCGGCGGCTGGTAAAAATGCCCGTGTATGCAAACATATCGTTCCATTTAAACAGCCTCCCATTTCCAGTTATGTAAACTGTTGATTCTACGATAATAAAATCTGTTTTACCATTTTTTTTGTTATTCAATCTAATTTTTCCACAACATTTGTCTTAGGTTCAAAAGGAGAATAATACACTCTGCGGAAAACAATAAGTGATTTACTTAGCCTGTTTTAAGCATAATCCTCAACAGTTTTTAATGAAAATCGATTAAAATGAAACCGTTATGAATCACCAGGAACATGAACATAAAGTGCACGGCCACGACAACACCAGTCATCACGCTCATATGGTTCAGGATTTTAAACGCCGATTTTGGATTTCACTCGTTTTGACTGTACCGGTCCTGGCATTGGCACCTATGATACAAGGGTTTTTGGGACTGCGTGAAACACTTCGTTTTCCGGGAGACAGTTATATCCAATGGGTCCTTGCCACAATAATATTTTTCTACGGCGGCTGGCCTTTCCTAAAAGGATTATATAAAGAACTGAAGAAAAAGAACCCCGGGATGATGACGCTTATCGCTCTGGCAATTACGGTCGCGTACGTATACAGCTCGGCGGTGGTGTTCGGCCTGACCGGCAAGGTGTTCTTCTGGGAACTCGCCACGCTGATCGATGTAATGCTGCTGGGCCACTGGATAGAAATGAAATCGGTGATGGGGGCGTCACGTGCACTCGAAAGCCTTGTTCAGCTAATGCCCTCAGAGGCCCACAAGGTAACGCAAAGCGGCGGCACAGAAGATGTACCGGTCAGCGAGCTAAAACCCGGCGACAGGGTAGTTGTCAAGCCGGGCGAAAAAATTCCCATCGACGGACAAATCACGGAGGGAACAACCAGCGTCAACCAGGCGATGCTGACCGGCGAAAGCAAACCCGTTGAAAAAGAACAAGGCGACCAGGTAATCGGCGGTTCGGTCAACGGCGAAGCTGTGTTCACAATGGAGGTTCAAAAAACCGGCGACCAGACATATCTGTCGCAGGTGATAGAAATGGTTCGTAAAGCGCAGGAATCCCGCTCACGAACGCAGGACATCGCAAGTCGCGCAGCGTTCTGGCTGACAATTATTGCGCTCACGGCCGGCGGCGGGACTTTGATTTTCTGGATTAGCTTCGGAAAGGCGTTCGAATTTGCGCTCGAAAGAATGGTAACCGTTATGGTCATCACCTGTCCCCACGCACTGGGGCTGGCTGTCCCGCTGGTAGTCGCGGTTTCAACTGCAATTTCAGCAGCCAACGGTCTTCTGATTCGTGACCGTTCAGCATTCGAGCGGGCAAAGGATGTTAACGCGGTACTGTTCGATAAAACCGGAACCTTAACACAGGGCCGATTCGGAGTTACGGATTTTATTTCAATCGGCGACAAAAGCGAAGATGAACTGCTCAAACTCGCCGCTTCGCTCGAAAGTCAGTCCGAGCACCCGATTGCACAGGGCGTTGTACAAGCCGCTAAGGATAAAAATATCGAATTTGAAACGCCAAAGGATTTCAAAGCCATTCCGGGCAAAGGCGCACAGGCCGGCGTCGGCGGACTCTCCGTCAAAGTCGTCAGTCCCGGCTATCTAAAAGAAAATAATCTTTCCGTTGATAACGATGCCATTCAAAAGACAGCCGACCAGGGAAAAACAGTCGTCTACATACTCATTGATGAGAAGGTACAGGGAGCTGTTGCGCTGGCGGATATTATCCGAGACGAATCGAAGGAAGCCCTTGGAAATCTTAAAAAGATGGGCGTGCAGGTGATGATGATTACCGGCGATAGTGAAGCTGTCGCTAAATGGGTGGCACAGGAGCTTGAGCTTGATGATTATTTCGCTGAGGTTCTTCCCGATAAAAAAGCGGACAAAGTAAAGGAAGTTCAAAGCCGCGGCCTTGTCGTCGCTATGACCGGCGACGGCGTCAATGACGCCCCGGCACTCACGCAGGCCGACGTCGGAATCGCCATCGGAGCGGGAACGGATGTCGCTATCGAGTCGGCCGATATCGTGCTTGTGCGTTCCGACCCGCGTGATGTAACCGCGGTTATCAAACTTGCACGGGCGACTTACAGAAAAATGGTGCAGAATTTAATATGGGCTACAGGCTACAACGTCATCGCCATACCTTTGGCTGCGGGCGTTCTTTACAGCTATGGAATAATTTTGAGTCCTGCGGTCGGAGCGGCGTTGATGGCTCTTTCTACGGTTATTGTCGCGATTAACGCAAAATTCCTGAACGTTAAAAAAGCGAACTTTAATTAGTTCAAACCCAGATTAACACGAATCTAACACAACCCTAACACTTGCGGAACTCTTACATCCGATATTTTAATTGGATGACAGGGCTATGGAATAAAATCTA
>JBBABK010000147.1:0-5619 GCA_041657685.1 Phycisphaerae bacterium
AGACCTCATCGAGGGCGTCGGGTTTGGTGGAATCGAACAGGTGACTGTTGAGGTGTTTGATAACACGCAGCAGCCCGACCGATTCCAGTTCGAAGACGCCTTTGGAGCGGATTGGTTTGTCGCCGGTGAGGACGAGCAGGCTTTCGACGTCCGCGCTGCGCAAGCCGTTTAGCATACTGACGAGCGCGTCTGTGTTGTGGTCTTTGCAGGAGATGTGCGGCAAAAAATCCAGACCGTTGAGCAGGTTTTTCAGTTTGATTCTGCCGAGCACGTCGACCGGCTCGATGTTTGCCATTCCGCCGGGGTTTTGCGGAACGCTTATGCTGGTGAAATCGAAGCCTTTGGGTATGGCATCGTAACCTTTCTCTGCGAAGCCGCGGAGGAAGCGTTCGATTGGCGCGAAATTAAAGTTCAGGCCCGCCGTTACCTCAGCGATAACGACAAAGGAATCACGTGCTGAAAGTTTTTGTTTTAATCTTTTCTGCATTTATCCGCCAAGCCTCTAAAAACCGCAACCACAGGCAATTTCGACACTTATTATTTATAGCGTTAACGCGGTTTGAGTTATACCATCGCCAAATGTTTTTTTTGCACTATATTGCTACGACTGCGGCAGATGAGAACCTTGAAACGCGTGCCAAACTTTTCTGTGGATAAGTTGTTGATAAAGTGCGGGCTAATCGGACGTTCCGGCCAAGACCAAAAACCCAAGCTAAGCAAAACCCTAACAGCCTAAGGCGGTAATGTCGATACTATTAGTCTTTAATTCTATATTTGCTGTAAGTGCTTATTTTCAAGACACTTACTCGTATCAACGAAGGCGAGCATAATAACAGCTTTATAATCAAGGCATCCCCCTAATGACAGGGGGAATTTGCCCAGCTTAACAAATTCTTAACTATCTGTAACGTTCAAGGTGGATAAACAGGTATAAACCTAAAATTGGGGGGCGATTATACCCAGTTTTATTACGGCAGAAATGCCTCGATTTTGGCCTTTAGGGCACGGCAGGCAGCGGCAGGGTCTGCGGCTTGCGTAACCGCCGAACAAACCGCGACTGTCCGCGCGCCAGCCTTTATCACGTCTGCAACGTTTTCAACGGTTATGCCGCCGATGGCAACGTGAGCGATGCCTTTATCGGCGAGAAATTTCGTACCCGCTGTAACATATTCCAGGCCGACCGCAGGGGCATCGGGTTTCGTGCCTGTTGGAAACACCGGGCCGAGGCTGACGTAAGTCGGCAATTCTTCAACCGCGGCTTTTAGCTGGTCGATGCTGTGTGTGCTCTTGCCGGTAAGCAGCGGAGCCAATGCGAGCTTGCGCGCCTGTTCGTTCGGCAAATCGTCCTGCCCGAGGTGCACACCGTCGGCGCCGGCCGCGACGGCGATATCGGCGCGGTCGTTGATAACACATAAAACATTAGCGGCCTGGCACAGCCGGCACATTTGCACCGCCGTGGTGAATAGCTTCCCGGCCGGCAAATTTTTGGAACGAAGCTGGATGCAATCCGCGCCGCCGGCGATGCATCGATTTGTCAGGTTGATTATTTCAAGCGGGTCGTCACTGGTAATTACGATGTACAGCCTGGTTTTGGCGAATTTCGCGTTGGCAGAACTTAGCATAATATCCTTTTCGAGAGTATAAAACTCGTATCTCAGCCTTTCTACGGCATCGGCCAATTGCGGTTCGTCAGGTTTTAGGGTTTCGGTTATAACCCGAAGCGCTTCGGGCAGGCGTTTGCAGGCGGCGGTCAATGAATCATCCACGCAGGTGCGCGGCAATTGACCGGGAACCTGCCGGCCGACGCCGACGTCGGAAATTGTATCACGGGCACTTAATAACTTGGCCGAATCGAGCTTGCCGATAATCGCGCAGAGTTCGTGGCGAAGCTGTTTGGCGCGTGCGCTGAGCGGGCCGCTGTTGAGGGCAAAACGGCAGAGGTCCTCTATAACCCGGCAGGCTTCGCGGGCGCGGTTGAAGTTGGCGTCTATGATTCTGTAAGAACTGCGATCCATAAGGATGATTATAGCGGACGGGGAACGAATGGTAACTATCGATGTTGAATTGAAGGTAAAAAAATAGCGGGGCCGATCCTCCTCCGTCACGGCCCCGCCAAGCTAAGCTCAACAAAATCGGCCCTCATCCTCTTCAGCATTTTCATCGTGGCCGATTTTGATTTTTCACAATCGGGCCCAATCATCCTCCTCCTTCGGGTAGTTGTTTAGGACATCGGGCCCAATACACTGTCAGGTGACAGTGGACTCGTGAATTGAGCAAAAGATATGCCAAACAAAGCCGCAGTGCCACAGACTGTCACTGTACAAAGTTAAGGGCTTGCGGCATGAACACTTAGAACAGTCAGGCATTAAGTAAATCGCTCAGTTGATTTTAGAAATTTGCCGGTGCGTTGCTTTTTGTCAACACACAAAATCCCTCAGTATCCTAAGTTGACAATTTTTCGGACGCTAATCGCTTTGAAATCAAAGATGTGGTTGATATGTTTAAATAAAACAACGCTGTTGTGTATCAATTGAAACAAAGGCACGAAGATTAAGAGCTGTATTTTAGGAGATTCAGTTTTCGTTGCGTATGAATTTTGCGGAAGCGACGCGGCCGTTCCATCGGATTTTCCAGTCATCGAACAGAACGGTTTTGCCGGTTGGTTTTTCGGGTTTGAAAAGGCTGTGTTTTTTCCAATCGGCAAGTTCTATCTGGATTTGGCCTGACTCATTTTCGGATAATTCATACGGGTACAGTTCGTACGGGTCTTTTTGGATGTAATAGAAAAACGCCCTTTCCTCGGCAGGCGAGTAGTAATACTTGCGGTCATTCTGCACGTAACCAGCGGGGCTTTGGTCGAGCCAGCCGGAGAAATAAATTTTCCGTTCTGGGGAAATCGGGGCAAGCATGTTTTGCCCGTCGAAGTCCATCGGCCCAACATCTACTCCAGCCAGCGATAACAAAGTCGGGGCGAAATCGACGGAGCTGACAGGCTGGGTAATTTGCCTCGGTGACGCGGCAAAACCCGGCGCGCCAATCACCATAACTACCCGGAGCGCTTCATCGAAAGCCAGCCGTTCGTGCGTCCAGACGCCGTGCTCGCCGAATGCTTCGCCGTGGTCGCCGACCACGCACAGAATTGTATTATCCGCGATGCCGAGGTTTGTCAATTCGATATCGAGCGCTTCGAGAAACTGGTCGGTATATCGGATGGTTTGCAGATATGCGTCGAGCGGCTGCTCGGCGGGTTCGGCAAACCATCGCGGAACCTCGTAAGGGTCGTGCGTGACCGAGCAAAGAATCGTGAGCATAAAAGGTTTATCATCGGACTTAATCCATTCGCTAATCGGCCCGAGCATCGCAAACTCATCACTGCCGAGATAGCCGACAAACACATTGGGGTCGGGACAGTTGTCACGCGACCAGAATTTATCGAAGCCGAGGTTATTCACCAGGCCGGGCCGCCCTTCGAATCGGCCGTTAGCCGACTGGAAAAACGCGGTGCGATGGCCGAACGCGCGATTTAGAATCGTGGGAATCGAGGCGTACGGTTCGGAAACGGGTATCGCCTCGGCAACGTCCTGTGAGAGCGACGGATATCGGCCGGTGTGAATCGCGAACAGAGCTTTGGTTGTGTGCGTCATCGTGCTGCGTGCGTCGGTGAAGGACAAACCACGTTGAGCGAGCGACGCGATGAAAGGCGTTCGGTCGGAGTTCGGGTCGGCTAACGAGGTGAACCGGTACTGAACGCCTTCGAGAATCACCAGCACAACGTTTTTATCGAACTCGGGATTCGACTTCACGATTTTTATTTGGCCGGCGCGCGGCAGGACGCGCGATGCGTTTGCGAAATCATCTTTCGTTAACTGGCTCGGCGACTTGGCAAAAATACTTACGAAAGCCTTCGAGATGCAGTTGAACTTCAGGCCCTGTGCGACGTTACGCAGGGAATTATGGTCCATTGTTTCAGCGCGAACAAAAATTGCAGTGACTATCAGCAGTGTGCTAAGAATTATTCTGGCCGTGAACAATCTCGGCTTGTAGCTCGGTTTAACGGGATGAACCAGAACGGAAAAAAAGAACAGCAGCAGCGCCGCGGCGCAGCCGAGTATGAGAACCGCCGAGCCGGGCATCAGGCCGAGACCGCCGCCGATGATGCGAAAACCATCGGCCGGCGCTCTGAACAGCGGCAGCATCGCGCTGGGCAGGATTTGCGTCCCCGTGCGGCGAATCCACCCGGCGTTGATTACCGACCATGTGCAAATGACAGCGGCGGAAATTGTAAGAACGCGAACGGTGCTGCGGCGAGGACGGAAATAAGCAATCAGCGCAAAAACTACCTCGATGCCGAGTATTACTGCGATGTCAGAGAGGATCCATAAGTAAAATTCCCCTTTGAGCTGTAATTTATACGCCCAGAAGAATTTGGCGGTAACATTATAGGTCAGCGCAGCCAACAGGATTACCGAATAGGGACGAGCAGCGAGCCAGTAGTAGGGCCTTTGAAGGCGAGATGTCTTTGCCGATTTGTTGCTGGAGTTCATTTGGAAGAGAATACAGCAAATGGTTAGAAATTTAAATCCTAATTCCTAAATCCTAAATTCTAAACAAATTCAAATGACCGAAATATAAAATTCAAAACAATTTCGGTTAGGAAATGAATGCGAAGTTTATTCCAGTGCGGAGAGGATTCCTGCAAGTTCGAGTTCGGCATAGCAGGTGACGGTGTCGGATGCGCCGTAATAGAATTTTATTTTGTTGTCTTCGCAGAGCAGGCCGCAGGTGAAAACCACCCGTCCGAAGAAGCCTTTCAGTTCATAATCGGCCTGCGGTTCCAAAACCGGTTCGCGCGTGCGGGCGAGGATTTTAGCGGGATTGTCTTTGTCGAGCAGGATTGCTCCGAGGCTGTAACGGTTGTGTTTATCAGCGCCGTGATAGACTTCGAGCCAGCCCTTATCAGTTTTAAACGGGACGGCGCCGGCTCCGATTCGCAGACAGTCCCAATCGTCGCCGCTCGGACTGAAAAGCAATTGGTGATTTCCCCAGTGGAGCAAGTCGGGCGACTCGGCGAGCCACATATCATTTTTCTTGAACAGGCCAGACGCGGGACGATGAATTGCGTAATGCCGGCCGTGGATTTTTTCGGGGAAGATTACAACGTCTTTATTGTCGGGACAGAATATGATGCCCTTGCGGTCGAAGGTTTTAAAATCTTTTGTGGCGGCCAGGCAGGTATTGACGCCGGCCGATGAGACAGCGACGTAGGTAATGTAATATGTGTCGCCGATTTTCGATATTCGCGGGTCCTCGAGGCCGAAGGCTTCGTACTGGGTTGCGGCACTCATCGCGGCAGTGTCGGCGATTTGGAAATTGATTCCGTCGCGGCTGCGAGCGAGGCGCAGGTGCGATATGCTGGTTAGGTATCCGCCGGCAGGTGTAAATGTCATTCGCGGGTCGGAAAAATCGTTTCGCTTATCGGATTTATCAAGCTGCTTGAGAACCAGCTCATTTTTATCGGGGTCGTAAATCGGTATGTACTGGAATTTGTCATTATTGGCGAGCGGGCATTCGGCTACGCGAAGCAGCAGGAGCACTTCGTCGCCGAATCGCGTCGCAGCG
>JBBABK010000148.1:0-5598 GCA_041657685.1 Phycisphaerae bacterium
AAAGGCCCGTATCACAAAGCAGGTTGCGGCGATGCATAAGCGTCGTATTGGTGATAAACGTTTTTTCAGCCAGCTTGTCCCTGTTGTATTCCTGGTCCCAGTAATAAAATTTTCTTTCCTCGACAAACCTCCCGTCAACAGTTTTTCCCTCCACGGCATTGGTATTAGAATAAACCAGCTTTTGCGGGCTGTTATCCAGAACCTCAGCCAGTTTCTCCAAATGCTCAGGATAATACACGTCGTCGTCATCGAGATACGCGATATATTTCCCGCGAGACATCTCAATCGCCAGGTTCGTAGCCGCGTAATGGCCGATATTTTTCTCCAGAGCTATGTAGCGAATCTTATCGCTGCCGTAACTTTTAACTATCGTTTCCAGCTCCCCGCTGCCTCCGTCATTAACGATAATCAGCTCATAATCTTTCAGCGTCTGCGCCAGCACGCTCTCAATCGCCTCGCGAATCTCGACAGGCCGATTATATGTAGCAATTATGACCGAAACTTTGCACGATGGATTATTCTGCGGCCCTATCGTTTCAGGTCGACTGTATTCTTCCAGCTCCTGCATCTGCTTAAATACATCCGGCTGCTGCGGGTCGAGTCTCAAAGAATCCGAAAGGCACTTATAAACAGTGCAAAAATCATGTCGTCCGAGAAAAATCTTCGCTAATCCATTAAGCCATTTCGACGCAAAACCTTCGCGAACACATCGAAGCATAAGATACGCCATTGTTTCATCATCACTGTGCTGCTCCGCCTTTTCGTACGCTTTATAAAAAGCCTGCACAACATCATCGTTAAAAGGCTCAGCCTTGGCCCTTCGTATCAGTCTTAAAAATTCGCCTCTGTCTTGTTCGGTATTAGCTATCATTAACTCAACACTAAAAACTTGAAATATCAGTTCCTTCTAATCCAACGGCTATTTTGTTATACAATGCCTGAAATTAATATCCCGGGCTTTTAATCCCGCGGATTTTCTGCCAGATTTTTTGGGGGAATTTCGGCATAGCCCCGAAAACCATTGGAAGAAACTTGTCTCTCGAAACTTCCTTTTTCCACTGCCCCGCCCCGAAATTAAAATAATCCTTCGATAAACGCATCAAAAAAGAATTGTCTGAAAATTGCTTGGCGATACTCATAAGTTCACGAATCCCTTCTGCTGTACGAAAATAATCCGAATAACAGGACTTCATCTGTTCGTACAATTCACCGGCCCTGATTTTGTCACCGCGAGCCAGAAAATATTTCGCATAAGCAATTTTACCCATATAGCAGGAATAAAAACTGCCCACCAGCGAATCGGAAAATAATATCCGGTCTCGATTCATTTTGCTGACATTGTCATTTCTCATCCTGCATTCCGCCGTTGCGGCATCTACATTCTCAAAATCAAATTCAAGCGACATTCGCAGCCACATATCCCAGTCTTCCGAGCCCATTTTCAAATCTTCATCGAACAATCCCGCTTCCGCAAAAACATTCCTGTGATGCATAAGGGTATTGTTGCCAAACCTCAACCCGCCGCACAGCAGTCTCTCCCTGGTAACTTTTGTTGGTTTGCTGATATGGAATTTTTGAGCTACGAACCTGTCGTTTTCATATTTGCCCTGTGCAACTCTGTTTCTTATTATGATGACTTGATTACTGCTGTGATTGAGCGCTTTCACCATACCTTCGAGATGCTCAGGATAATAAAAATCATCATCGTCGAGATAAGTGACATATTTGCCGGTCGCTTCAGAAATCGCTTTATTCTGTCCTGCTGCCCAGCCGCACCGACGGTCAAATTTAAAATATCTTATTCTCGAATCCTCGAACGACCGGACCGACCGTTCGACTTCCGCCGTAGCTCCGTCATTCACAATTATAAGTTCGAAATCCTTAAAGGTCTGACTCAAAACGCTGTTAATGGCGTCCTTGATTATTTGTGGACGGTTATAAGTAGTCATAAACACGGAAACAGTGCACTTATTTTCTCGCAGCTTCTGCGGGTACTCAGGCTCCGAATATTTCTTCAAACTTTCACACCGCTGGAAAACATCTTCCTGCAGGGGGTCGTTGCGAAGCGATTCCACTAAGCATCTGTACGCATTTCGATTTTCATTTGCCTCAATAAATGTCTTTGCCAGACGATTCAGCCACGGCCCTTGGATTTTCGCGTTTAACCACTTAACCCTTAAATATGTAGCCTCTTCCTCGAAATTATCCCCGCTCAATTTTTCATATTCTTCGAAAAACTTGCCCACTATCGATGCGTCTTTCGGTTTCAACCGAACGAGACGCAGCAGATTTTTTCTGTCGAAGCTGTCAGTGTTCGAAATTTCTGGTTTTTTATTCGATTCATCAGCCATATTCGTCAGTCCCCTATTATTTCCATTTTAGGCTGCATATCCACTATGCCCTGGGCCTGCGAGTCGGACTCGACGCACAAAGTCAGAGCTTTAACCCGGCGGTCATAAAAATATTTTTCAATACCCACGTGGCTGATACTAATGCCTATGTGATAATGATTTGAAAGAAGATAAGGCGTAAGTGACCAGTTTATCGTATAATTCCTGCCCGCCTTAAAAAATCCCGTAGGTTCGCCGGTTTGAGCCGTGTGTGTATCGTGTATTATCCGCCCGTTCGTATCCCATACGAAAAAACCCAGAACGGGATTATCTACGTCCTTCTCGAACTTTACTGCCGTTTCAATTACATGACGACGTCCATTTCTGAAAATTGCCGCTTCTCTGCCGTTTTCTTCCAAAAGCCTGACAGATTTTATCTCCGCCCCGCCTCTTATCTCTATCTCGCCGAGCAGCGGGTCATTAACAATTCGCGTCCCGGTTCCGTGTTCAATCTGCATCTGCGAAAACATCTCTTTATTGAACATGTTTATCGCCTGGGCCGTCTCGCCTTCGAACCGCGTTTCGCCTTTCCAAAGAACAAGAGTTCTCTCACATGTTTCATAAACCGCCGGCAGATTATGCGATATAAGAATTATGCTCGCACCTTTTTGCCGCAGCTGTCTGATAGCCCCGTGACTTTTTGCCCGAAAACCAACGTCACCGACCGCCAGCACTTCATCAACAAGAAGAATATCAGGGTCGAGATGTGCAGCTACCGAAAAGGCCAAACGAACGAACATCCCGCTTGAATAATGCTTCACAGGCATGTCCAAAAATTCTTCCAGCCCCGAAAAATCCACAATAGCGTCGAAATTCCTGTCAATTTCACGCTTGCTCATTCCTAAAATTGCACCGTTAATAAAAATGTTTTCCCTGCCCGTCAATTGCGGATGAAAACCCGCTCCCAAAGATATCAGGGCGCCTATTCTTCCGCGTACCGAAACTTTACCGGTATCAGGCAGAATAATTCCGTTGAGAATCTTCAGTATCGTTGATTTGCCGGAGCCGTTAGGCCCGATTATGCCCATAGCTTCGCCGCGTCTCAGTTCAAATGAAACATCATTCACGGCCCAGAACTCCTCTTTGCGAAGCTTGACGGGATTATGAATGCAAAGACCGTCTCGTATAATGTCCGATGCGCCGTACCACATCGAACGATTCAGGCTTCGGCAGAATTTTTTCGATATGCCTTCAACTTTTACAACTACATCGTTTTTCATTTTTCACTCATTACATTTACACCCGAAAAACAGCCTTGACCGCCTTACAATTCGTCCTGTTCACGCCTCAACCGCAGAACAACATTATCCTGCGGAAAATCCACCATATCATAAGTTATAGGCTCATCCATCGTGACGTCACGCCTCAGCACCGCGTACTCGCTCAAACCCAAAGGCAGCAGGTTCTCCTGCTTTACAACCTCCGCCCTGTCTATCAGCCCGTAAACCGTATAGCCTCCGACACCGTCCAGTTTAGTGCCCGCCTTTAAATCTTTTTTGGCAACCGTCAGAACGTCCGCGAACTTGCCCTTGGGCGCGATTGTCGCCATATGAAACAACGCCGCGTCAACTATAGACTTCGGCGCCTCGATTTCACAAAGATGATGCTCCTGGAAAAACAAATAATAAGGCCCGCTGCCCATCTTGTAATATTCAAGCGATTCAGCCGTCTTGTCGTGCTCCCTCTTTGCGATAACAAAAACACTCATCCCGAAATTACAATTGGTCCCCATCATATAATCAACAATACCCTCCTGCTTAATCACCGCCAGATAATCCTCAATCAGCGTCTCTTTAGTGACCTTTGGCCCGTACATTCCTCGCACGCCCGGAATCAAACCAGTCGCGTTAGACAGCACCGTCAATTCCAGACCTTGTTTCGAGCCGTCGGTAAATGAAGAAATCTTTCTCGGATTATGTCCCGGCCGAACCCATTTTATTATATCATCCGGCACCGCGTGATAATTCAAAAACCCCTTGCCGTTGCCCGCCACAACTATCTTGAAACCCAGCATCTTGGCATTGGCAATCATCTTGGCAAGCACGCCCGGCTGGTCGCCGTCGCTGTCCGAATAAATCACATTTTTCTTTTTCGCGTACTCATTCAAAATGACCCCCACCGTTGCGTCCATCTCCGCTCCGACCGTCACAAAATTGATTCCCTGCTCGATACTCCACAAAGCGGTATTCGCACCGACCTCGATATCGCCAGTCGCCTCGAAAACTAAATCAAAACCTTTAAGGTCTTTCATAAGTTCGATATTGCTTGTAACAATATACCTGTCCGTCGCCATCGCGTTTCTCAATTCAGCGTTCGATTTGATAAGTGTAATATCTTCCCGCTGCACACCGACATCCATCAGTGCGCTGACCGCCTTTTCAATCGTCCTGCTTACAAACAACTTCGGCGTCAGCGCAGGCCATCTAACCATCTCCCGCACAAGACCCCTGCCGAACCACCCTGCCCCGACTATTGCAACGTTAACCGGTGCGACTTTCGCTCTCTTCTTCAACGCATTTAAATAAACTCTCATTTAGACGTCCCATCCTAAAAAAATTAATTCGAATTCGAAATTCGTAATCCGAAATGCGAAATTATACTCTTTCCGCCACCCGTACCATCGCCAGATGAAATACCCGCCAGCCGAGCAGAAACACTATTACGCTCGCAACCGACATCCATAACAACCCCAAAGGCTGACTGAGCGTCCCTGTCAGAACCAAATCGCGCGTGGCAATAATAAACGGACTGGCAGGATTCAAATAATTAAACAGCACCTTAGCACCTTCGGTAGGAGGCGGATAAACAACCGGAGCCGCGAACATCGCGAATGTCAAAACCAGAGTCAGCGAATTACCAATGTCCCTGAACACACCGTTCGCCAAAGCCAGCATAAAACCAATACCCAAAGTCATCAGCGAAAGCGGAATCATAAGCAGCGGCACCAGCAGCACCGTCCACTGCGGCACCACCTTGTACCATGCGAAAAGTATCAATATCGGCAACAGCCTTATCAGGTAATTGAACACCGTCTCGCCGAACGCTGCTATCACAAGCGTCTCACGCGAAAAATTAATATGAATAATTATCGCCCTTGCGTCCGTCAGGCTGTTCGCCGCCCGTGTCAGGCCCGTCGAGAAAAACAGCCATACCGTCATACCCAGCATCACATACAGCGGGTATGCTACCTCCGTATCTTTTATGGGAA
>JBBABK010000149.1:0-5494 GCA_041657685.1 Phycisphaerae bacterium
CCCCTTGGATTGCCGAATACGCGTTCGTTTATAAAAGCGGAAATCTCAACAAAAAAGCAAAACAGTTTCTGGATTTTGTTTTCTCGAAACAAGGCCGGACTATCATGGAAAACAATAATATTGCACCCGTAAGCAGGAATTAGATTATGAAATGGAGATTTAGCTTAGCGTATCCTATTCTGGCACTGGTAAGTTTTTCAGCCCTGGCAGTTGCGCTGCCGCTGTATATTATCAGCGTCAGTTCACTGAAAAAAAATCTCGATTCAATGCAGTTTGCCAAAGCTGAACAGACGCATAACATAGTCGAGGCCGCAGTACAAAATGAAATAGATAAACTCGGGATTTTGTCAAGGACGCTCGAAAAACACAGGGAACTCGTTGACGCCTTTGTGCAGTTCAATTCATCAGGCGACGTTGTAGAGCTAAGTACGAAAATAGACCCCATCGTAAAAAGTTTGGATGTCGGCTTCGTCAAATTAATAGATTTAAATGAAAATATTGTATACCTGTGGAATTCACCCATAAGCTCACTGCAGAATATTTGGGGCGTATCAGAAGCCCTGCGGGGACAGGAAATCCTCGCCACGTCCGGACATGCTGAAGGATTCGCAATCCGGGCAATCGCTCCTTTACGTAACGACTCGGATGAAATAATCGGCGTTATTGTAATAGGTTTTATAATTAACGATGAATTCGCAGACAGGATTGCGTCTCTCGCAAAAACCGACCTTTTATTCGGCTCGCTCGATGGCATTATAGCCGCGTCAAATAACATCAACTCGGATACAAAGCATGCATGCAGACAGGACGCTGAAATTCGGGACTTAATGCTGAAAAGCATAAAAGACGACAGCATATCACACAGGACGATTTGCGAGCATAATAAGATATTTTACTTCAGGCGTTTAAATATCGTCGACGAGATGTTCAGCTTAATGGTCGAAATCGACACGTCGCAGGAACAGAAACAATTTTCGATGACCAAACGCAATCTGGCCGCGACAGCCGGTGTGGTTTTCGTAATAGCCTGGTTCCTCGGAATTATGTTCACCGGCGCAATGATAAAACCACTGCAGGAATTAAGAGACCAAAGCTGTGCCACCGTGAAACATATAACAGGCAAAACAGTTGACGTGCACAGCGGCAACGAGCTGGACTCGCTGATTGAAGCATTTAAGATAATGAAAGAATCGCTCATAACCTATATTACCGGTCTGCGAAAAGCTGAAAGTGAATTGCGCGAACACAGAGACCATCTCGAAGAACTCGTTGTTGAGCGTACTGAAAACCTAAAAGAATCCAATGAAAAACTCCGCAATGAAATCAGGGAGCGTGAACACATAGAATTCAAACTTAAAAAATCGAACAGGAAACTGCATAGCTCGACCCTACAGCTTCAGGAATTTGTCAATGTCGCGTCTCACGATATGAGAGAGCCGCTGAGAAAGATTTTCGCGTTCACAAAAATGCTGACGCAAAGTCTGTCCGGGAAATTGAATGATGACGAGCAGGAGAACTTCAATTTCGTGCTCGAAGGTGCCGAAAAAATGCGAAAAATTGTCGAATCCCTGCTGACGTATTCGGGGCTTATAGAACGAAGAACGATAACAAGAAACGTTAATCTGGATTCTGTGATTGAAGGATTGAGAACGCATCAATTAAAAGAACAATTAACACAAACAAAAGGCGAACTTATTGTCCCTGAGCCGCTGCCTGCCGTGAAGGCGGATGAATCGGAAATCCAACAATTGTTTTACAATCTCATTTCTAATTCGATTAAGTTTCGTAAACCGGATTTATCGCCGCAGATTATCGTACGGGCACACAAACAGGATGACGCAATGGTGCGAATAGAAGTTCAGGATAATGGAATCGGAATCCATCCCGAATATCATAAAAGTATTTTCGCTATGTTTCGCAAAATCGGCATGCAAAACGGAAATGACGGTATAGGAGCAGGGCTGACTATGGGCAAAAGAATCGTCGAACAACACGACGGAGAAATCGGCGTCGAATCCGCTCATGGAGAAGGTGCGACTTTCTGGTTTACACTGCCGGCCGCTGAAAACCCGAAAAAAGAAACGGTATCTGCTATGACCGGCAAAGAGGAAGGATACTAATTGCCTTACCTGTTTGGCGACCAGATTCGAAACCTGCCGCTGCAATGCAGCATCGAAAACAAATACAACAATCCGTTATAATAACGAAACTGTCCCGACGGAACCGATAAATTCCAGAGAGCATCAACGAATTTTTCCGCGCGAGGATTTGTCGCGGCGAGACTTGCAACTGCATTGGCGGCGACAAGGCCGTCGGAATGGCCTGGGTCTAACTGCTCGCCAGCAAGTGTAAACCTGTCGCCATAATCGGCAATTCCTTTCGATTCGAAAAACGCCTGTATGCGGTCGCTCAATTGTCTCTGCCGAGCATCTTTGCCCCACCAGGCCCAGTCCATTGACCAATTCATTGCCGTCCGCCAGGCGTCGAACAGAAAATTCACTGAATCACCGCTGCTGCCTTGCGGCCCTTGCCACGGGCTGCCGTCGAAATTCGCGTAATCAGGCGAAAGGCCCGTTTTTGAATGAGTCGTCCGGACAAAAAAATCCCGGCTTGCCGATGCGACCTCCAGCCAGAACTGCCTATCCCCTTCGTGTCCCCAGCGTGCCCACAATTCATAAAACGCGGGCAAGTGATACGACGGGTCTGTATGTTCGCAGATTTCGATAACGGGAGAAAACCGAATCATCTTGTGCTCGGCATCGAAGAGATTTCCTGCTGTTCGCACGCCTCGCACCGTAGGACCGGTGATGAATTTTCGGTTTTTCATATCGCGCAAAAGCTGATTTGCTCGGGCCTGATAATTGTAGATTCCCTTGCCGTTGCCCCAGCGAGCCGCGGCAAAAAATAAAGCCGTTGCGATATATTCTTCACCGTCTGGCGCGGGCATTTCGTCTATTGGCGTACCGTCTGTTTTTACCGCCCATGAGAAAAATCCGTAAGCCGGATGCTGCGGAGAATCGTGATGCATATAAGTCATAGCCCAGTTCCACAGCGCGTCGAATTCAGCTTTTTTATCGAACTGGACCGCTGTCATCATTCCATAGGAAATTCCCTCGGAGCGAACATCGTCAGTGTATGGGCAATAGATGTATGCCAACAGGCCGTTCGCGTTTTCACCGGCAGGATAATATACCGCCTGCTCATTCGGGTCGCCATGGAATAACTGCTGAAAAGCTGAATCAATTTTCGATTCTATTTCATCGTGGTTACGACCTGCCTCGGCAAACAGGTTGCGATATCGCCCTGTCGCAAAAGCGCCTGAGCCGTCGCTGCTGTTTTCAACTAAACCGGATGAATTAATATTGTCACCGTTCACTGCAGCAGCTCTTGGCAGAAACACATTTCACATCGGTTTTTTTGCCGCCGTGATAGCTTTCAGGCGGGCCGAGATAGCTTTTCTCCACGCCGCCGGTATCGATAACTATTTTTTGCAGCACGATGCCGGGGTCAATCATCCAGAATTTCAGAACGTGTTCGCCTGGCTTATCGATTTGGTGAGTAGTAGTCGCGATTTTAATACTGTCGCTGACCATCTGATTCCACCATTGAGGATACTTCCAGTCGGGCACGGTATCATTCTCGTGGATGTTGACGATTTGCGGCTGTTCGTCATCGACTGAAATCGCGTAACGCAGCCCCTGCGTCTTATTAAAATTCTGAACAGGTGACATATACGCGTTAACTTTTACCTCACCGCCGCTGAAAAGGTACACGGCATATTCGAGTCTGGGACTGTCCGCCTGCGGCCTGTGTCCTTTTACAGTCACCGGCATCGGCGTCACTCCGCTAAGTGTTCGGCCCTCATTCGGAATCGTCAGCCACTTTACAGGCTCGGCACCGACCGCGTTGGTATAATGTTCAGCCTCGATTGAAACATAACCGTTGCTCTCGACGAATCCTTTGAGTTCTTCGCTTTTCGGTGATTCAGGATTTTTTGCAATCGCCTGAACAATAACGCTGTTAGCGTCCGGGCCGGTAATTTTTACAGATGCATTCTGCGTACCGGCAGGGACTTTTTCCCAGTCAACGCTGACATCCAGCCGCTGTTGTGTTTCGACACTGCCTTTTTCAGGAGTGACTTTCAGCCATGGCTGTGAAGTTTCGGCGACATACTCGAACGAAGTCTTGCCGCGGTTAAATACCTCAATGTAGTACGACTGCTGGTTATACTTATCGAATTGGGGCAGCGCAGCTTCTTTTTTCGACTTGGGCCACCAGTTTGTCGCACCTTCGATTGCTACGCCCATATCAGCGACGGCGGGCAAATTAACTTCTTTGACTTCGGGCATAATATTTTTCTTAGGCTCGTTCCAACTGGTGAAACCAATATGCACCGTATCCATTAAGTGATTCCACTTGCCGTTCGCGAGCTTATTATAGCGTTCGGTGATTTCGGAATCTTTTTTAAATAATTCTTCGACCTTTTTAGCCAAATCGTTCGCGGCCGCCCTGCCTTGTTTCGCATAAAGCTGATTCTTGCCTGCTGTCACGTATAGCTCATTGAGATTCGCACAGGCAAGCACAGGGTGCAGCACAAGCTCGAAATATGCATCTTGGTATTGTGCCGGCAATGCCTTTGCTATCTGCTCGGCTTTTTCGGCAAGTTTATTGTAATCGGCAACGACCGTATCGGCCTCACGATAATTCACAAGGCTGTATGTATCGGGTGCGAGCATTTCAGGTTTTCTTCGGCCGTTGTATTTAGTGTACCCGTCGAGTATCTCCGCGATTGCCTCTGCGTGTTCCGGTCCGAACTGCTGCTGTGCCCACTGGCGGGTATATTGCGGCAAACTCTCAGCCGGCCATTTTTCCGGGGACAAAGCATAATCGAGGAAAAACGAAATTGGAAATTCCATCGGTTTTAAATCCCCGACGTTGACTACCCAGATGCGGTCGACGCCGTGGCGATATGACAGGTGCATCTGCTCCCAGATTTTGGAAATGCCGATGGTATTGAGCCATAAATAACTTCTCGGCCCGCCGTAAAAATCAAAATGATAATACATACCATAGCCGCCCTTTCGCGGCTTAGCATCGGGGCTGGGCAGAATCCGGACGTTGCCCCAGTTGTCATCGCAAAGCATCAAGGTAACATCATCAGGAACCCGCATTCCTTTATCGTAATAATCCTGCACCTCTTTGTACAAATCCCATTTCTGCGGGACATCGTTCAAATCTTTGCTGGTGACTTCGCTGATGATTTTTCGCTGGTCGGCCACGATTTTTTCAAGCAGTGATATATTCGTATCTTCGCTCATAGCGGTATCGCCGTCGCCGCGCATCGCGAGCGTTATAATTATTTCATAATCCTTGCTCCGCTCGACCCCCTGCCTCCAGAAATCGCGGAGCACTTCTTCATTTTTGGAATAATCCCACGGTCCTTTACCGTACCGCTGCCATTCCTGATGCGCCCGGTTCATCGGCTCGTGATGCG
>JBBABK010000150.1:0-5446 GCA_041657685.1 Phycisphaerae bacterium
GGGTCTGCCAAACTCATCTATATTTGCTATAGTATAGTCGCCGGGCACAAAATAAGTGCCTTTGAGGTCGTTTTTATCGAATCCAAGCAAAGCCTGCGTGTCGGCATTGTCGAGCTTTTTATCAATTAACAAACCTTTTGCTGTTTCAACGCCGTAGCCTGCAACATAAGCTGTAACAGCCGTGCGAATAGTACCTGCACCCGAGTTCGCCTCCGACCATTTGGCAGAATCCACCTTGCCGTTCAATATCGGTATCGCGACACCGGCAAGAATGCTGACTATAAGAATTACGACTATTACCTCCACCAGCGTAAAGGCGGAACACAATTTTGCGGTTACTTTTCTACCAGGCATAAATACCCTCTCTGCATAGTGCCACTCTTCCGTTGCTCTTATTATATCAGCCGAGATGGTTATAAATGCAGCAAATCCTGTTTACTGCCAGTATTCATAAATTTACCGGCACCGATTTTTCACAGGGTATGATTTTATCGGCCACAGGCAAAAAATTTTCCCCTGCTTTTTCTGACAAATATTCAGGAATTGCGTGTTATTCCTTCACAAAAAGGTAATAGAGTTTTCCTTCCTGGTAAGTTTGCCCCGCGAGCTTACCGGCCGTGTCGCCGATGCCCATATAGACGTCGCATCTGCCCGGCGCCCTGATAGCGCCGCCTGTGTCCTGGTCGCAGGCAAAGCCGCTGTACACGTCGTTGACAATTACTCCGCCGCGGTTCTGGGGCAGGCTTGTTGTGATAAATGTAATGCTCGCCCGCGGAAATATTGATTTGTCCGTGGCGATGGTTCTGTAGGGAGTGACCGGCTCATTAAGGCTGCCGCGCGGATTACCTTCTTCGTATCTGAAAAATACGAAACGCGGATTAATGGCTGTATATCTTGAGACTTGTTCACGGTTCGATTTGAAATACTCTATCATAGAACCGAGGCTGAGCTGATTTTTGCCAATCACGCCGTCGTCAAGCATTTGCCTGGAAATGCTCTTGTATTCGTGTCCGTTGTTGCCGGCGTAGCCCACGGTTTGCAGATTGCCGTCAGGCATACGAATCTTGGCAGAGCCTTGTACGTGCGCTATGTACGCTTCGAACGGGTCTGTCAGATAAATCAGCTCCTTGCCCCTTAGCATCTGCGTTCTTTCAATGACGGCTCTCGGCGGATACGGAATCATCTCACCGCTCGCCGTTTTCCTGCCGAGTATTTCACCGTTCGGCCCTTTTACAATTTCGGGAGGCAAATTGTAGAGCGGATATTTATACTTATCGCTCGGCTGGTCCGAGCCTTCGAAAATCGGGGTGTAATAGCCGGTAAACAAAACCGTTCCGTGGTCGTCGCAGCCGACCGATATGTAAACGTCGAATTTTTCACGAATCGCCTGGTTCAGGGCCGCACCCGACAGGCCGCTGTCCAGCAGCTCAGCGAACGCCTGTAAACTATCTACCACACGTTGATGTGTGATGTCATTAATCGGGTAAAAAGTCTTGCTCGACGGCTTGCTCATATATCTCAGGCTGCCTGCAATCGCCTCGCGCTGACTTTGTAAATCATAGCAGGCCATCGTAAAATCAGGTATTTGGTCGGGGTTGGTGATTTTTCTAAGGGCGAATTCCCCCGGGGGCAGGGGATTATCGTAAGGCGGCTTGAAAACAGGTTTTGGCCGTTCGGTTCGGCAGCCGATTAAAACTGTAAAACTTGCATAAAGTAGAATCAAACAAATACTGCGTTTCATTGAAACACCTCACAGACTTGGAAAAACCGGTAAAATAACACACTATTGATTATTTCGGCAAGAACGTCCGTTTTACACAATAAAAAACCGCATTTTGGCCGGTTAAACAATTTAGCCGTCGAACCGAACAACCTATAAAGCAAACCGTATAATTAGGCAGGAATGCAATTATAGCTAAACCGCACAAATGCTTTTTCTCTTCTTCCTCCGAAAAGCTCGACTCCACCACGGAGCCGGGCTTTTTCTATGGCGTGCTTACGTCGTATAAATCTTGTCTGGGTGAGGTTTGCCGTGGATTGTAGTGACGGCTTTTTGGATTCTCTTTGCTGCCTCTTTTGTCTTGCGTTCGATAATTAAGGCATTTTCAGAACCCATTGAGCGGAGTTTTTCGTAGCGTTTTTCGAGCAGCGAATCGATGCTCAATCGCCGAAGCTCACGCATAGTTCGTACTATATAATCCTCGACGCTTTGAACCGTATCGTGGAGATTTCGATGAGCCGCGCCCACCGGCTCAGGGATTACCGCGTCAATAAGCTTGAGCCTTAGCAGGTGCTTACTGGTAAGCTTCAGGGCCTCGGCCGCTTCCGGCGCCTGAGAGCCGTCTCGCCACAAAATAGCTGCACAGCCTTCCGGCGAAATGACCGAGAAATACGCGAACTCCAGCATCGCCATCCTGTCGCCGACACCGATTGCAAGGGCACCGCCGGAGCCGCCTTCGCCGATGCAGATATTGATAATCGGAACTTTAAGTCGTGACATTACGAACAGGTTTTCCGCGATTGCCTGTGCCTGACCTCGCTCTTCGGCACCTACGCCGGGATACGCACCTGGGGTGTCAATGAAGGTGATAATCGGCAGGCCGTATTTTTCCGCAAATTTCATCTTGAGCAGGGCCTTGCGATAGCCTTCGGGATTGGGACAGCCGAAGTTGCAGGCGATTTTTTCTTTTGTGTTTCGGCCCTTGTTCTGGCCGATTATCAGCACCTTTTCTCTCTTGATTCTGCCAAGCCCGGTTGTTATTGCCCTGTCGTCGCCGAACCGCTTGTCGCCGTGCAGTTCGCGAAAATCCTGCACCATTAAATTTATATAATCTTCCAGCAGCGGCCTTTTGGGGTGTCTTGCGACCTGGACGGTTTGCCACGCGGTCAATTGGGCGTAGATTTTTTTCAGCTCGGCTACCTTTTCGCGTTCGAGCTGGCGAACTTCGCTGGAATAATCGATGCCCTTAACCGAACTGAGCTTTTTCAGCTCGGCAATCTGCAGGTCGATACCGGCTACACTGTCTTCGAATGACAGGTAGTCGCCGTTGGGCGTACCGTTTTTCGCTTTTCGTTCTTCTGTCATAATTATTACCGTCTTTATACTAAGACGGCTGTTTGCCTATAAATTCTTCAACCCACAAAAAAATCCAGCCCGAGTTAACAGGCGGGATATCAAGCGTTTTGCCGGTCCGTCAGTATTACGCTACAAGTGCAAGATAATAACATTTTCATCATCTATATCAAAGAAAAAAATTGACATCGCGGCCTGATTTGGATATTTTTTAGCGTACTTCTCTTTTCGCCTTTTTTCCATAAGGTATTTGCGATGAACGACTTAAAACAAATAACCGTAATAGGGCTGGGTCTTTTGGGCGGCTCGGTAGCCCTGACGGGGCAAAGGTTTGCAGGCCCGGTGAAAGTTTTCGGCTTCTCGCATCGCGCGGCTACGAGGAAAAAGGCGAAAGAAATTCTCCTCGGCACCCAAATCGCGGACAATTTAGCAGACAGCGTGGTCGGCTCTGACATAGTTATACTTGCTACACCCATACGCACCTTCGAAGATATATTAGCTCAAATCGGCAGCAGTCTCAAAGCCGGCGCAATTGTAACCGACGTCGGCTCGACGAAAGTTCAGCCGCATAAGTGGGCTAAAAAAACACTCCCGAAAAATGTTCATTACGTCGGTTCGCATCCAATCGCCGGTTCCGAACAAAGGGGCGTCGAGTTCGCCAGAGATGATTTATTCGAGCAGGCTGATTGCATCGTAACTGTGACAAAAAATACGAACAAAAAAGCGGTCAGCATACTGAAGGATTTCTGGTTGCGGATGGGCTGCCGGGTAAAATTTATGACCCCGGCCGAACACGACAAAGTGTTCGCAAATGTAAGCCATCTTGCGCATATCGCCGCCGCGGCCCTGCTGAACGCGAACAATACCGACCAGTTGCAGTATTCAGGAAAGGGCTTCCTGGATACCTGCCGGGTGGCCGGCGGACCGCCTAATATTTGGGTCGATATTCTTTCCACCAACTCGGCGAACTGCGCCAAAGGCATTGACAAGTTGAAAAAAGAGCTTGATGAATTTAAAACAGCGATACTCAAAGGCGATAACAATAAACTTCAAAAGCTGCTCGAAAGGGCCAGGGACCGGCGAGCTGACTTAATCAAAAACAAACTGCAAAAGAGGGAACTTGTATAGTGAAACAGTTGCCAATTGAAGTATTCAACAAGCCCGGAACGAATGACGTTCACGGCAGCGGCGTACTCGAAGATATAAAAGAACTCGGAATTAAATCGGTCGAGGCGGTGCAGTCGGCCAGAGTATTCTTAATCGATGCGGATCCCTCGGCTGCGATCGGGACAGGTTTCGACAAGGAGTTCGCTGGGCGCATCGCACAGGAACTGCTGGCAGACCCGATATGTGAGGAATATTATATAGGAAGGTCCAAGGCACCGGCCGGTCTTGCGCGGGCGACGCTCATCGGGGTACATCTAAAAAGCGGCGTCACCGACCCGGTTGCGCAATCTGTTACCGCGGCGCTTGCGGATATGGGAGTGAGAGTCGACAATGTTCGCACCGCGCGAAAGTACGTCCTGCTCGGCAATATAAATCAGAACCAAATCGCAGCCATTTGCCAGAAAATACTTGCCAACGACTGCATCGAAACCGTCGTCATCGGCGACCAGGCTGAACCGCCGAGTCCGCATCTCAAACCTTATGAGCTGAACATAATTCACTCGCCGATTCGCGAGCTTGACGATGATGCATTGGTTGCGCTTAGCAAAGAAAAAGATTTGTTCCTGAACCTCGTCGAGATGAAAACCATCCAGCGGCATTACCGCGACCTCGGCAGAGAGCCGACCGACGTGGAACTGGAAATGCTCGCGCAGACATGGAGCGAACACTGCGTTCATAAAACGCTGAAAAGCTCGGTCGATTTAGACATAGACGGCGAGCAGGTGCATTTCGATAATCTGCTCAAGGAAACTGTCTTCGGCGCGACAAAAGAATTGAACAAGCCCTGGTGCATTTCTGTTTTCGATGATAATGCCGGCGTCGTAGAGTTCGACGAAAAAAACGCGGTATGCTTCAAAGTCGAAACGCACAATCATCCGTCCGCGCTCGATCCTTACGGCGGAGCGGCTACCGGCATCGGCGGAGTTATTCGCGACCCGATGGGCACGGGACTCGGCGCAAGGCCCATCGCGAATACCGATATTTTCTGTTTCGGTCTGCCTGATAAAAAACTCGAAGAAGTGCCGAAAGGCGTGCTGCATCCGCGCAGGATTATGAAGGGCGTCGTCGCGGGCGTTCGGGATTACGGAAACCGAATGGGCATACCGACCGTTAACGGCGCGATTTATTTCGACGACAGGTATATGGCCAACCCGCTGGTGTTCTGCGGCAATATCGGCCTGATGGACAAGGACAAGTGCTTCAAGC
>JBBABK010000151.1:0-5436 GCA_041657685.1 Phycisphaerae bacterium
TGAAGGGATAAAAAACCTGCCACCTTGGAAGTTGTTACTTAATTATGTTACCAACCTTTTGCTGCGGTGGATAGATGAAATATTTGCAGACATTTTTGCGGTAAGGGTGTTAGGCCCCGCTTTCCATTTAGCCAGTTTAGAAATGGAACAGATAATAACCACTGGTATAAAACGCAACAGAAATTTTTCCGGAACACATCCAGCGAATGATTTCCGATTTAAAACACATGCTAAATGGCTAACCGATGGTGACTGGGACGAAATAATCAACGAACGCACTCCGCAAGTTTTTGAGCAATTGAAAGTTTGCGAAAAACTACGGTTCGAAAATGGCGATTTTACCATAAATTGTAAATCCCCGCTTAGTGACGGTAATTTAGAAGGAAAACTTCATAACTGGATGCTTCAAGAATTTGAAAAGATGGTTATCAGAGTAGAAGATGAGTTGTCCAGTAAGCTCAAGAATTTCGAGAATCCTATTAGTGATTTTAAGAATAATGACTCCCTTGTCACAACATGCCTTGAACATGGTGTAGTTCCTTCGACAGTGTATAACGAGAAGAAGCAAATATGTCATCCAAACCCAACAACTATATTGAATTCCGGTTTTTTCTTTTATCTTGGAGGCATGGAAGCGCTGCTTGAAAAAGTTAAGAGTAAGGGTCCTAAAATTGATAAGCGGATAAATTACGAAAAACGACTTAATCAATGGTTGGCAAAAGCCATCGAGGATTGGCCACTCTTATTGGAGGAAAGTAAATTGTGAGTGTTCTATGTGGAAAAGAGATTGAGAGACGCTTGAAACTGCGTCTAGACGATTTAGAAAGCATCGTTATTACACCGCTATTAGATGAAAAATTTGATCAGGATTCCGTTGATTTGAGGTTAGGATGTTATTTTAGGGTACCTGCAGTAAGTGCCATCGAATGTGTCAAGCCTTATCAAGAACCTGTAGAACATTATCCAGAATTAGTTCATAAGCCGTATGGGCGAGGTAGCAAGATTAATACACTAATCCTACAGCCGCACCATGCTGTATTAGCAAGCACACTCGAGTATATCAAAATGCCTGGGGATGTCTCAGGGCAGATTTTGACCAAATCTTCCTGGGCTAGAATTTTTATTAGCATCGCTTCTGCTCCATGGAATCATCCATTTTACAGGGGATGCTGGACCTTAGAAGTTACCAACCTTGGAAATGTTCCAGTTGCATTACCTGTTGGAAAGCCAATGGCTCAGTTGGTATTTATGAAACTGGAAAAGAAAGGCAAAATCAAGAAAGACATAATCGAAGGTTCTTATGCTGGCGCGGTAATGCCTGAGGCTCCGATTTTCAAGTAATACATTTCTTTTTTAATGCTCATGACCTACATAATCAGCAAAATCCGCCCGCTGCGGTGAAATCAGCGATTAAAAAAAGCCCTGCCCACAGGTGGCAGGGCTAATCTCGAATTAATTCGTGATTTAACTTTTGTTTTTCTCCGCGACCTCTGCGGTGAAATTACGCGCTGTCGGTTTTCGCGTGGCGAGGCATCGCGATTGTGCCGGTCCGGGCGAGGCTCTTAATACCGTACGGCCGGCAAATATCGATGAACGCCTCAATCTTGGCTTCCGGCCCGGAGATTTCGACCATCACGAACTTCTGGCCGATATCGACAACCTTGCCGCGGAACATCTCAATCAGCGAGAACACCTCGGCGCGTTTTTCCGGCGGCGTACTAATCGCGATGAGCATCAGGTCGCGCGCGACGACCGGCTGGCCGACGAAATCCTGCACCTTGACGACCGGTATAATCTTGGCAAGCTGCTTACGCACCTGCTCGACGACTTTATCATCGCCGACGACAACAATAGTCATTCGACTCAGCGCCTCATCTTCGGTCCGCCCGACCACCAGTGAATCGATATTGAACGCCCTCGCCGCGAACATTCCCGCGACATGCGCCAGAACGCCAGGCTTATTCTCAACCAACGCGCTAATTATATGCTTCATTTTTTATTCCTATCTCATGCAATTCCACATTTTTACTTTTTGCATTTTTATTTTTGATTTTCCTTTTACGCCATCGATTCCATTATATCCAGCCCGTCCATTTCGTCGAGGCTCTTGCCCGCCGGAACCATCGGCCAAACGTTCTCTTCGCGTTCGACGCGGAAATCTGCGACGCACGGCCGCGTTTCCGCGAGCATCTGCTTAACCGCTTTCGGTACGTCAGCTTTTTTATCGCACATAATACCGACCGCGCCGAGCGCCTCAGCCACGTCTTTATAATTAGGATTCTCGATATGGCTGCACGAGTACCGCCTGCCGTAAAACAGCTCCTGCCACTGCCGAACCATGCCCATATAGCCGTTATTCAAAATGCAGACCTTGACGGGCAGCTTGTACTGCACCGCCGTCGCAAGTTCCGTCATCGTCATATTAAAACTGTTGTCGCCGTCAATATCTATAACCGTCTCGTTCGGCATCGCAATCTGCGCGCCAATCGCCGCCGGCAAACCGTATCCCATCGTCCCCAACCCGCCGCTGCTGATAAACTGCCTCGGCCTGCTGAATTTATAAAACTGAGCCGTCCACATTTGATTCTGGCCAACACCGGTCGTGATTATCGCGTTGCCTTCGGTCTGGTTCCAGATTTCCTCGATAACAGACTGCGGCTTGATGGCCGCGCTGTTCCTGTCGAATTTGAACGGGTGCTGTTTTTTCCATTTCGCGATTTTTGTGAACCATTCGGCACGCTCCTTATATTCGAGCTGCTCGGTCATCGCGGCCAGTATTTCTCTGGCGTCGCCGACGACCGGGATATCGACGTGGACATTTTTCGAGATGCTGGCCGGGTCGATATCGATATGAATGATTTTCGCGTGCGGCGCGAACGTCTTGATTTTGCCGGTTACGCGGTCGTCGAACCGCGAGCCAATCGCGACGAGTACATCACATTCCTGGACCGCGTAATTGGCGTAAGCCGAGCCGTGCATTCCGAGCATATCGAGCGACTCGGGGCGGTTCTGGTCGAACGTGCCGAGTCCCATCAGCGTCATCGCGACTGGAAGATGTGCCTTATCGGCGAACGCGCGAAGCTCCGCCGATGCGTCGGCGCTGATAACTCCGCCGCCGACGTACAGCACCGGCCGGTCGCTGGCGTTAATCGCAGCGGCTGCGCTCGATATCTGGCGCGTATGTCCCTTTGTCCAGGGCTTATATCCCGGCAGGTTCAATTCCTTCGAGCCGTTGTCCTTATATTTGGCGACCTGTATATCGACGGGCAAATCAATCAGCACCGGCCCTTTGCGTCCGGTCGATGCGATATAAAACGCCTCGCGAATCGTCCGCGCCAAATCCTTAACGTCCTTGACGATACAGTTGTGTTTTGTAATCGGCCGGGTGATGCCGGTCGTGTCGGCTTCCTGGAACGCGTCGTTGCCGATTAAGTCGGTGCGAACCTGTCCGGTCAGCGCAACGAGCGGAATCGAATCCATCATCGCGGTGGCGATGCCGGTTACGAGATTGCACGCGCCGGGGCCGCTGGTTGCGACGACGACGCCGACCTTGCCGCTGGCCCTTGCGTAGCCGTCGGCCATATGGCAGCCGCCCTGCTCGTGACGCGGGATAATAAAATTAATCGGCGCGTCGTACAGCCGGTCGAACAGCGGCAGCACCACGCCGCCGAGATAGCCGAACATCGTCTCGACGCCCTGCTCGACGAGCGTATCGACGATGATTTGAGCGCCGGCTTTTGTTTCATCAGTTTTCTTTGCCATTATATTTCTCCGAATTTGTGAATCGATTTGGTCGAACAGGGGCAGCACGGCCGCGCCGGTATAGCCGAAAATCGTATCGACCCCCAGTTCCAGCAGCGTGCGGACGATAATCTGCGCACCGGTATTGAGTTTGATTGTTGGTTGGCTCCGGGCGGGCTCGCCCGAAGTGGCGACGTGAGGACACATCTTATAATACTCCTGATAAACATTTCGCTGCTCCAGCCATTGCAGTTTTACGGGCACTTACCGATTAGCCGCTGCCGCCTACACAGGCGACGCTGCCAAACCGGGCTTTTACGCCCTTTCTGTAACACTGTAACGCCCCGACCATCGGGGCATCAGGCTCGCATCCGCCGGTTTACCGACGAATACAACGGACATTATAGCCTTGGCAGGCTAATCCGTCAATTTATATTTCGGCAAATAATCGATGTGTAATTAATACTGACTGATTACCCGCGAAAAATCCTTATTCCAGCCAGTTATCCGCGAGGACCGCCAGCTCCAGAAAATTAACAATCCCGTCGCCGTAAGGCTGCGGCATAAAATCAGCAGATGAATCATCCGTCAGCCAGGCTTGGGCAAATTCATCCAAATCATCATAATTTACGTCACCCTCTCCGGTCAAATCGCCGTCAAAAGCAATGCTCAGCATCGTAATTTTGCCGGACTCACCTGCCACAAGGATTTCGTCACTGCCCCAGCCAGGCACAAAATCGCCTACGACCACAGCATATAAGCCGTCGGTATCCTGCCAAATAGTTCGTCCCTGCCAGCTAACGCCGTTATAATCGACGAGATAAACCGAGCCGGTATCGTCAACACCGACGATTTCCAATTTATTATTCGAACCAATAACATTGCCCACCGCCACATCCCACATATTTTTCGGATTCGATGTCGCGTTGCCTATGAAAAGAACCTGCGGATTATGAAGTCCGGTCACAGGGTCATATTCGGACAGTACAATTTTATTGTTATAGCGAGTTCCGAAAACAATCTCTTCTATCCCGTCGGCATTATTTACATCAGCAACTTCCACAGTCCAGCCGGCATCAACTATCGTCATATTAAAAATCTCGGTTTGTGTCCACGACCAAATTTTACCAACCTGCATACCACTGACCTCGTAAGCAGGCCCCATCTCCGTAACCACAACTATCTCGTTGCCCGGGTGGGAAGGGTCAAAATCACCTATACCGGCATCCATGCCAACTTCCGCATCATAAATCAATTCTTCCTGATAAGTCCACCACAGTGGATTACCCGTGAAAACGGGCCTGAGAGAATACCCTACACTGAAATCATAAACTCCCTCATAAATATAAAATATCTCATCACCGGCATAGCGTGAATCAAAATCGCCAACACGAGCACACCAGGTACCGCCTATAAATCCGTCGAAGTCGCGAACAGTCGCAGCATTCCATCCGGAAATAGGGTCGTTATGTATCATCTGTATAAGACCATAATGGTTGATAGAGCCGCCCTGTAACACTATCTCGTTGCCGCTGTTTCCCGAATAAACATTCCCTATTTCTATTGTGGGCTGCTCTCCCATCAAGGAAGGATATATTCCCGTCGATGCCAGTTCATAGATATCCCAGCCCGACATCCCCGGTGACAGTTGTAACACTTTACCTGCCGTCATACATGCAACTTCGTATCCGGGAT
>JBBABK010000152.1:0-5426 GCA_041657685.1 Phycisphaerae bacterium
CTTCGTTAATTTCGTCCGTATATCCGCTATAAATTTCGGATTTCCAACGTAAGTCCGAAAAACTCCTCATTCGTATGCGGCAAAACAAATGCTGCCTCCAGAGAAAATATAAGAAATAAAACCGCGTGCCAAAAAAGATATGCGCAATTAAACGCCTTTTAGAAGGTATTGCGGCGCATTGCTGATTTTTATCGCCCTGCTGCTTTGGGAGAGATGTGAAAGTTCTATTATGATTAAATCCGCACCGGCTAAGGCCGGGAGCACTTTATCGGCCCACTCGAGCAATACCACGCTGTCCGGCCGGCAGTAATCATCGAAACCAATTTGCTCGAACTCGGCTATCGATTCGAGCCTGTACGCGTCTATATGATAAATGCTCAATCGGCCCTGGTATTCGTTTACGATAACAAACGTCGGACTGCTCACGCTTGTTTGATTTTCGTCCCCGGCCCCGGCCGCTATTCCTTTTATAAGGTGCGTTTTGCCGCTGCCCAGCTCGCCGACGAGACCGATGATTTCACCGCCCCTTAAATTCGAGCCGAGTTTATTGCCCATCGCGATAGTCTCGTCCGCCGATTTGGAAATAAGTTCAAAATCCATTCAATTACTTCTACATTCGTAATTCACTCTTTTAAATGGTCATACCCGCCCGGCTTCAATTGACTGATTTTGCCGTCAGGCGTTACAATCTTCATACCTAATTCTTTTATAATCGAACCGACTTCAGTGATTTGCAAATCCATATCCCAGCCTTTTTGCAGCTTTGCGAATTCGTCGGGGGCAAGGGTGAATAATAATTCGAAATCCTCGCCGTCGTTCAGGGCGGCTTTTAACGGGTCGCTGCTTTTTTTCGCTGCGTCCGAGACC
Organism: Phycisphaerae bacterium; assembly: GCA_041657685.1. GTDB lineage: Bacteria > Planctomycetota > Phycisphaerae > Sedimentisphaerales > Anaerobacaceae > JBBABK01. The sequence continues at coordinate 868 of JBBABK010000152.1, forward strand.
GGAATTTTACTCGCGTCTAAACCAGCGCCGACCTTCGACTGCCCGCAAATCCGATTCAAATCGCTGCTCAGGCCGTCGCTTATATCCATCATCGAATTTATTTTGGCAAGTTCGGCCAGGCGAAGAGCTTCATTAACACGAGGCTCGAATTCGAGGTGTTTGCCGAAACCCGAACCGCCGAGCGTACCCGTGACACAAATCATATCGCCGGCTTTGGCCCCGCTGCGTCTTACGGGTTTATTTTTCGCCGGTTTGCTGAGCATTGCGACATTGATTACGAGCTTGTCGCAGGTATCCGCCCAGCCTGTAATATCCCCGCCTACAAGAGCACAGTTGTATTTATCACCTGCCCTGCGAATCCCGTTATGAAGCTGTTTTAGGCTGTCCTGTCCCAAATTGTTCGGCAGTGCAACCGCCACCACCGCCGCGATTGGGATTGTCGCCATAGCCGCACAATCACTGAGACTGGCCGCCATCGATTTGTAACCGACCTGCTCAATCGTCGCGTTTTTCAAATCGAAGTGCACACCCTCGAGCAGCATATCGGTCGTGATTAAAACACTGCCGGTGTCGAGCGCGATTTGCGCCATATCATCGCCGATACCTATGGGGAATTTATCCGCGGGCAGAGTGCTTTGTCCGGCGAACCAGGCCGTGATTGCGTCTTCGCCCGCACTTATCGCTGCGACAGTTCCTGTTTCCAGAACTCGATTAGTTCTTCGGATTGTTCGATACCGGCCGAGCCTTGCGTAACATAGCTGCCCGCCACTTTAGCCGCGCCGAGACAATCATAAACGTCCTTTTCGATAACCGAATCAGCCGACTTGAACTCATCGACACTAAGCTGCGCGAGTGTTTTATTTTCCTTTTCACATTTCGCCACTAATTGGCCGACAATGCCGTGCGCCTTGCGAAACGCGACGCCTTTGAAAACGAGATATTCCGCAAGCGCGGTGGCGTCCATAAATCCTGCGTCGAGACCGGCCGCGATTTTTTTCGTGTCGAATTCGATATTGCCGACAATCGCCGCGGCCATATCGATGCACGCTTCTGTCGTATCACTGGCTGCGAATATATGCACCTTGTCTTCCTGCAGGTCGCGGTTATAGCCGCTGGGCTGCGCTTTTAATATAGTAAGCATCGCCATCAATGAGCCATAAACCGAGCCGCACTTGCCGCGAATCAATTCCAGAGCATCCGGGTTTTTCTTCTGCGGCATCATACTGCTGCTCGTGCAAAACGCGTCCGCGATTTTTACAAACCCGAATTCGTTCGAACAATATATTATCAAATCCTCTGCCAGTTTAGATAAGTGGGCCGATATCAACGCGCAGTCGAAAATAAATTCAGCCGCGAAGTCGCGGTCGCTCACCGCATCAAGACTGTTTCGGCTGATGCCGCAAAAACCTAACTGCTCGGCAGTACTATAGCGGTCGAGTTCGAGCGTAGAACCGGCAGCCGCACCGCTGCCCAGCGGACTGACATCGAGTAAATTGAGGCAATTGCCCAGCCGGATGAAATCACGTTCGAACTGCTCGACGAAACTGAGCAGATAGCCCGCGATGGAAATCGGCTGCGCCCGCTGCATATGCGTGTACGCGGGCATTATGTCATTTACATATTTATCCGCCTGGCTGACGAATACATTTTGCAAAACCGTTATTTTGTCCTGCATAATTTCAATCTGGTCGCGCATCCACAGCCGAATATCCGTCGCGACCTGGTCGTTTCGGCTTCGGCCGGTATGCAGCTTCTTACCGGCGTCACCGGTCTTTTCTATCAGCGCCGCTTCGATTGCCATATGTATATCTTCGCATGTTTTGTCGAATTCGAATTTGCCGGCCTCGATTTGCTCGGCTATTTCCAGCAGCGCATTTTTTATCTGGTTGAACTCGTCTTTGCTGAGCAGTCCGTTGTCGGCCAGCATCTGCGCATGGGCAATCGAGCCGACGACGTCGTACTTATACAGCCGTGCGTCAACTGAAAGCGATTCGACAAAATCGACCATTCGCTCATCCGGCTTGCCGCCAAGACGATTCTCCCAGCTCTTTTTGGCCATCTTCAGGACTCCAAATAGTATATTTTGAGCAAATAATAAGTCCGCTATAGAGATATGTCAACCCGCACCAATGCCGCCTCGGAGCTTCTGTAATTGACGAATTATCTCAGATTGCAGCCGGGCCTTGTCCCTGCTGCGGCGGATTGACTGTCACCTGCCTGCACAATATCATTCTTTCGCCGAGCAGTTGTCCGTCGGCAAGAATCTGAAATCTGTATTCGCCCGGATGCTCGAAGACCACCCCCTGCAGCGAGACCGCCAGTGAGAGCACGTGTTTTACATCCTTGAAATCGACCGTGCCGGTTTTCTCGAATACCGCTTTTTCATTATTGGACACATCAACCAGCCGAACTGTTGTCTGCGTGCTGCCGTGACCATTGGTCAATTCGCAGAAGAAAACTAATTGGCCGCTGCGGACGGGGAACTTCGGCGAGTTCAGCACCTGCAGAATATTAATCAGGCTCGGCATCCCCGTCACCCTGTCGAAAATCACCCTGTCGCAGATTATCGCTGATAATAAAACCGGAGGAACTTCCGACATATCCGAACCTTTCTATATTATGGTATCACTACCCGTGCCCGGCATTGCGGGCATCTTCCCGTTTTGCCCGAATATTTGCCGGACACTTTAATTTTCTTTCCGCATTTGCAGCTGAACTGAATCATACCATCTTGCCCGGCGTTTTGCACGCGCGATGCTTCCGCAATATTTTGCGATGCATCAGGAATCAATATCGCCCCGCCGCACTGCGGGCATTTGCCTGTCCTGCCGGCATATTTAGCTGGAAATTTCACCTTTTTGCCGCACGGGCATAAAACTTTAACAAACTCCGGCGGTGCTTCGAGCTTAGGCTGCATTACAGTTGTTGTTTCAGTATCGGCCTCTTGTTTAACCGGAGGCGGTGATAAATCCGGCAATTTTAACGGAGCAGAAACATTGTTATCTGCCGCGGTCGCTGCGGATTGCTGAGCCTGTTCCTGCATAAAGGCGAAGTTCGGGTCGAAATATTCCTTATCGAACATTGATTCTTTTTTATGAATGCCTACTAACTGCAGCAGCGACTTTTCATAATATTCCATCGTCACCCATTTGCGTTCGAGCATAAACACCGCGAGAATAAATCCTGACGCGAAACCGCCCACGTGCGCGAAATATGCGACGTTATCGCCGCTTGTTACCGCGCCCCAAATGTCGAATACGAACCACGTCAGTATCATCCAGTAGCTCGATATGCTGAACTTCCTTATAAAGGGAAAGAAGAACCAAACGCTGCTAATCTCATTTTCCGGAAAGAACACGAGGAACATACCTACCACGCCGTTAATCGCGCCGCTGGCCCCCAGCATCGGCCCGCCGTTAAAAATCAAATGCGTCGCAGCGGCTATGAATCCGAACACAAAGTAAAACAAAATAAATAATTTATTTCCGACTTTTGCGCACACTGCGTTGCCGAACAGCCACAAAAAAAGCATATTTCCGATGAGGTGCAAAATCCCGCCGTGCATCCACATATGGCCGACGAGTCCCTGAACATCCCAGCCGTGAAGTATCCACTCGCTAAGAGGAATCTCGATTACCTGCTTCTCCGGCTGTTCCGACGAAACAGACATCGAATCCTGCTCCTGCTCGGCCTGGCCCTGCTGCAAATTTAATTGCATATTATAATTGACTATTGCCGCTATCTGGGCGCAAAAGACCAGCACTATCAGCAGAAGTATCAGCCAGTTGCCGTAAGGCCTGCGGTCATAAGGAACATCTACCCAGTATGGTATCAGCACTTCTCGGCTCCTCACGAAAACCCGTGTATCAGGGGGTCTTTAGTAAAGCAGTATTTTAAGCTTCGTCACGGAAAAAATCCACTTTTTTAATGCCGCAAAGACCGGTAAATGCCATTTTCATACTCATATTATCCAGAGTACATAAAATTTTAACTTTGGTCCGTATTTTTTCTCAACCCTGCCAAAATTGCTGCCGATAAACTCTACGCAACCCTGATTTTGGAAACCAGATTGGGCAAGGAGATTGTAAGGAGATTGTTATGAGTATAAGTAATTATTCGCAAGGTATTATAATAGTTGAGCTTCCGAGCGAACCGCACATAAGAGGCGAGCTTGATACCCTGATGGAAGTGCTCCGATGCGGGGCTGATACCGATGTAATCATAAACTTCGAAAAAGTGGATATTATGACCTCGCTGACGCTGTCGGGCTTTCTCAAGGTCCGAGAAATAGTAGTCAATGCGGGAAAACGGTTAATCTTTATAAACGTCCCGTCCATAACGAAAGATATCTTCAAGGTTACCTGCTTCGACGGGATTTTCGAATTCGCGGCCGATAAAGAACAGGCACTGGTACAATTAAAAAGCCAGCAGTGCGAACATTCGGACGAACTGTTTCAGGAATTATCCAAATGAGCTTATAAACCGGCTTACTACTGGCTCCTTACCCCGGATTTTCAATCCCTCAATCCTGACCCTCGGTCCCCCCCAAGCCGAGGGTC
>JBBABK010000153.1:0-5394 GCA_041657685.1 Phycisphaerae bacterium
TCGAAGCACAGCAAACCCAGCAGGATAAAAAAATTGAAGAAACCGTCTCGAAAGCGGTGGATAATAAAAAGATGAGTATTTTACCCGACAGCCTCAAATGGGCGGAGAATGTAAAAATCAGCGGCGACTTAAGGTACCGCTATGAAATGATAGACGAGGAAGATTCGAATAATCGTAATCGAAACCGCATCCGCGCACGCCTCGGAATAAAAGGAAAAGTTAATGATGATATCGAGGTAGGATTCCGAATCGCCACATCCGAGCAGTTTTCGAGCGGCAAGGGCGACCCGGTCTCGACAAATCAGACGCTCGATGACGCATTTTCGAAAAAATCTATATGGCTCGACCTTGCCTATTTCAAATGGAATCCGAACAAGAGCGGCTGGAATATCTTCGGCGGCAAAATGGAAAATCCGTTCTATCGCGCCGGAGGAAACCAGCTTATATTCGACAGTGATTTGACACCTGAAGGCATCGCTGTCCAGTACATAAGAAAACTCGGCGAGCGTGACGAATTGTTCGCAAACGCCGGCGGCTTCTGGCTCAACGAATCATCCAGCGGTGCGGATACCAGCCTGTGGGGTATGCAGGCCGGACTGAAGCACACATTCGCAAATAAAAACACTCTAACCGCCGGCGGCAGCTATTACAGTTACGGCAACATCGAAGGCTCGGCCGCTCTGATAGGTACAGGTTTTCAAGGCAACTCTAACTCTGCGGGTATGTATGTCAGTGATTATGATATTGCCGAGGTCTTTGGCGAATACGGTTTCAAAATTAATGAAACACCGGCAGCGGCCTTTGCCAGTTTTGTAAAGAACACTTCTGCTGCGACCTCGCAGGACACCGGCTGGCTGGTCGGCGGAAAACTCGGTAAATGCAAAGAACCAGGCTCGTGGGAATGTTCCTACGACTACCGCGACCTTGAGGCTGATGCGGTCCTTGGAGCACTTAGCGATTCGGACTTTATCGGCGGCGGAACTAATGGAAGCGGCCATCGATTTGGAGTTTCATATCAAATAGCCAAGAATCTGCAGGGGGGACTGACATATTTCCTTGATGAGAAAAATAGCAATAGCCATAGTTATAACAGACTTCAAACTGACTTGATTTTCAAGTTCTGACAAAATCTTTACAAAATCCTAATATAAATCTAACAATTGAAGCATAAACTAATATGGATAAAATTAAGGAGACTGAAAAATGAAAAGAATGATAGCGTATGGTTTAATAATGCTGGCTCTGGTTCTCGCCACTGAGCTGGTCAAAGCTGAACAAATGAGTCTTCAGATTGATGGTTCGACAACAGTCGGCCCTATAGCAGATGCCTTTGCCGAGGCTTTCAAGAGTAATTACCCTGATTTGGAGATCACTGTTAAAAAGACTGGAAGCGGTGACGGTGCAGCGGCCTTGGTAGATGGGCGATGCGATATAGCTATTATGAGCCGGTTTATGAAGGAAAAAGAGTTTAGCAAAGCCGTAGAAAACGGGATATTTCCTGTAGCCCACGTAGTAGCGATGGACGGTGTTTGTGTTGTTGTTCATCCTTCAAATCCTGTCACCCAGTTAAGCACCTCTCAGATTCGCGATATCTACAAAGGTGAAATTACAAACTGGAAAGAGGTTGGCGGGCCGGATTTACCTATCGTTGCAATCAGCCGCGATACCTCATCGGGAACTTACGAGACCTTTCACGGTCTTGTTATGAACAAAGAGGAGATGGGGTCAAAAGTCGAATATGTAAATTCCAATCCGCAGGCACATTCCAGGGTAAAGACCACTATTGGGGCTATCGGATATGTGGGAATCGGTTTTCTTGATGCCAATGTCAAAGCCCTGAAGGTTGATGGGGTTATGCCTTCCAGGCAGACTATTGTGACAGGGCAATATCCAGTTGCCAGGCCTTTATTTATGTTCACAAACGGGTATCCAAAACTTGGCAGTATGACATATAAATTCTGCACCTTTTATCTGACCGAAACCGGCCAGGAAATCATCGAAGCTAAGGGATTTATTCCGGTGACTAACTACTAAAGAATTTTATGGATGATACTGTTCGAAACAACACAAAGCCGGCGGCTGGTGCAGGCCAGTCGCTGGTTCTTACCCCTTTACAGGATATTAGGGGTTTTTTATTGCATCACTTGGGACGTCTGCTGCTTTTTCTGATAACCTGTAGTTCCGTTCTCCTGGTACTGCTGATTTTCTTTTTTGTCATTCGTGAAGCGATTCCTTTTCTGACGAAGTTCAGCTTAACTGAATTTCTGACAACAAAGTCATGGTATCCTGAAGCCGCTACGCCTAAATTCGGTGCATTATCTTTGATAGTAGGTTCTTTATATGTGACCATAGCCGCACTTGTGTTTGCTGTTCCGACCGGAATCCTGGCTGCGATTTTTCTAAGTGATATTGTTTCGTTAAGAGTCAGGGATTTTATAAAACCGGTTATCGAAATTCTGGCGGCCATCCCATCGGTAGCTTACGGATTCTTTGCCGTACTCGTATTAGCTCCCTGGATGCAAAACAAGTGGGGTTTTACAACCGGCACCAATGCCTTAAATGCTTCGATTATCCTTTCAATAATGGCTTTGCCAACCATCATCAGCGTAGCTGAAGATTCAATATCCGCAGTCGGCAGGGAACTGCGAGAAGCATCTTATGGTTTGGGCGCAACTCGGTTCGAAACGATTTTCAAAGTAATTATACCAGCAGCCCACAGTGGAATCATTGCCGCAATAGTACTTGGAATGATGCGAGCCATTGGCGAAACAATGGTGGTCTGGATGGCATCTGGTAACGCAAATCAAATACCTTCTCCCTGGTGGGATTTGTCTCAATCTGTTCGTACTATGACGGCGACAATAGCCGGTGATATGGGTGAGACACCGAAAGACTCGCCCCATTACTGGTCTCTTTTTGCTATAGGTGTCGTGCTTTTGGTGATGACGTTTTTACTTAATATCATAAGTGAATATTTCCTTGCCTCGGCTAAAAGAAAAACGGGGAAATCTTAAACTATGCGTCATACTATTCGCCGAATAACTGATAAAGCATTTACCATCCTGGCAGGGACAAGCATTGTGCTGCTTACATTTGTGCTGCTGATTGTTCTTGGCCCCATGGTATGGCGTGGCGCAAAGGCTGTTATATTCAAAGATACGGTCGAATTTCGCAAAATGCAACTCAACCTTTACAATCGAGGCAATCCTGAAAGCTTAGAGATTGAAACTGCTGAAACGGAGCGGTTTCGTAAAACCGTGTATGAAATTGTGGACGATTTCAAACATGGCATCGACACCGAAGCATTGGTCAACAAATCAAAACAGATTTATCGTCAACTTGGCAAGGAGCTGCGATATAAAGAAGTAACCGACCAGGAGTACCAGAGAATCCGTTCGCTCGCAAGAGACTTAAGAGACAGGCTCCAGGCGGCCTTTGAAAGTAATGATAAAAAAACAATAAAAGAAAACATCGACTATGTTCTGCAATATCGCCTGGATAAAGATTTGGCTGATACCGCTGCTGCTGAGTTTTTTACGTTAGCTGAAGATTTTCAGCAATCCATTGAAAATATCGACCTGAATAAGCGTCAGCAATATGCCGGCTCACTGCAGCAAATTGAAGAAATTATTTTTCGTCTCTTAGGCCCCAAGCCGAGTGATCCTGTACCGGCTTTAACTATGGATAGATATGGCGCAACGCGGTGGGATTTGGCTGAAAAACTTCTGGATCAACTGTTGTGGTCTGAACAATGGGTACAGAAAGAAGCCGGCCGGCCATTAGTTAAAATTCGTATTTCAAGAGCGGAAGAATTTGCGGGGACAAAATTAGAACCCCTTTTTGGATATGTTGAAAACAACCTCGGCAAAATGCTGAAACCTGAATTTACAGTTTACTGGCAGTATTTTATCGATGACAGCACACCGGGGCATTATTTTGGCGGTGTTGGGCCTGAAATTTTAGGTACATTGCTGCTCACGCTTTTAGCTATGCTGTTTGTGTTTCCTTTAGGAGTGATTTCAGCAGCTTACTTGGTGGAATGTGCTTCGGATAATTTTGTTATCAGGATTATTCGTATGTGTATAAACACGCTCGCTGGTGTTCCAAGCATAGTATTTGGACTGTTTGGCTTGGCTTTCTTTGTTTTATTCTTTATCCCATTATTCGGTGGACCGTCTAAGCCATGCATTTTAGCAGCTTCTCTGACTTTGGCAGTACTAACCCTGCCGGTGATGATTAGGGCCAGCGAGGAAGCAATTCGTTCAGTCCCGCATAGCTACAAGGAAGCCTCTTTGGGACTTGGAGCAAGCAGATTCAGGACATTTATGAAAGTAACTTTGCCTGCGGCAATGCCGGGAATCATGACGGGAGCAATATTAAGCCTCAGCAGGGTTGCCGGTGAAACAGCTCCTATTCTTTTTACCGGGGCTGTTGCACTTGGGCCGTTACCCAAATCACTATTTGACCCGACCAGAACATTGTCCTATGGCAGTTATGATATTGCAGTTGGAGACAGACTCGCAATGATGGTACCTCATAATCAGTACGGTATGGTAGTAACGCTTATTTTGCTTATACTTTGTCTTAACGCTATAGCAGTTATTCTTCGAGCAAGAGTATTTAGAAAGCTAAGAGGGCATTAAATAAAAAAAGGGCTTTTAATTATAATGCAAAAAGAAAGAGATAACATGCCGGCATCAGCTTTGGAAAAGAGAGCAAACATTGACCACATCAAATCTGTCGTGAGTTTAGGGCAAAAAACAGACTCTGCAATTGAGAAAAAAACAAATTGCAAATGTGCCGTAATAAAATCCGAGAACTTCAGTTTCTATTACGGTGCCAAAGTTGGTGTTAAAAATATAACTATGGATATTTATCCGTGCAGTGTGACTGCGATAATCGGCCCAAGCGGTTGCGGCAAAAGTACTTTCCTGCGAAGCATCAACAGAATCAATGATCTTATCCCCCATACCCGCGTAGAGGGCAACCTGCTGGTGAATGGTCATAATGTATACGATAAAAATACCAATCTGGTTAATCTCCGCCAGCAGGTCGGTATGGTGTTTCAAAAGCCGAACCCTTTTCCTAAAAGCATATTTGAGAATGCTGCCTATGGGCCAAGATTGCAGGGAGTAAGGAATCGTTCCCAACTACAGCAAGTTGTAGAAGACAGCCTTAAAGCCGCCGCTTTATGGGATGAGGTGAAGGATGATTTGAAGAAGTCAGCATTAGCATTATCAGGTGGACAACAGCAGCGATTGTGTATTGCCCGTGCTTTAGCTACCAGGCCCAACATCATTTTGATGGATGAGCCCTGCTCAGCTTTGGACCCTATAGCCACCGGCAAAATAGAAGACCTGATAGATAAGCTTCAAAACGATTATACAATTGTTA
>JBBABK010000154.1:0-5386 GCA_041657685.1 Phycisphaerae bacterium
GTCGATAATCGATGTGGCAGTCGCTGAAAATCCCGATATCCCCATCGCGATGCACCTCGACCACGGCGACACCTTCGAAACGTGCAAGCAGTGCGTCGATGACGGCTTTACCTCGGTGATGATTGACGCGTCGAAACACCCGTACGAAGAAAATATCAAAATCACCAAACAGGTCGTCGAATACGCCCACGCTCACGGCGTAGTCGTCGAAGCAGAACTTGGCCAGCTCGGTGGAATCGAAGAAGACGTCGTCGGCGTCTCGGACGTCTCTGCTCACCTGACCGACCCCGACCAGGTGGTTGATTTCGTCGGCAAGACCGGAGTCGATTCGCTGGCTATCGCCTGCGGCACCAGCCACGGGGCGTACAAGTTTAAATCCGAACCAAAACTGGCGTTTGACGTAATACAAGCGTGTGCCGATAAATTGCCGGGCTATCCGCTGGTTATGCACGGCTCGTCCACCGTATTGAAGGAATTTGTCGATTTAATCAACAAATACGGCGGAAATATGCCAAACGCGATGGGCGTACCCGAGGACGCGATTACCAAGGCGTCGAAAATGGCGGTTTGCAAAGTGAATATCGATACCGACCTGCGATTGGCTTTGACGGCTAAAATCAGGCAGGTTTTCGTCGAAAAACCAAATGAATTCGACCCGCGTAAATACCTCGGCCCGGGCAGAGATGCAATCAAGGCTATGGTAAAGCATAAATTGCACGTGCTCGGCTGCTCAGGAAAAGCGGCTGAGTGCCTCTAAGAAATCGAGGCAGTATTTTTTGATAGCACTATTGGCCTGTGCGCGTTTTACCGGACGTGCACAGGTTTGTTATAATAAATGACAAACGACAGCATTCAACCCGGTGCTGAATTAAGCCGATTTGTATAAGATTGTATTTTAAACGCCAATCCGGGTTCCTGACAGGTTTTGAGGTGTGGTATGTCTGACAAGAGTATCTCTGGTTTAGTCCGCCGCTGCGGTTTAAATATACTATTAGGGCTGTTGATAACAGCTTCATTTTCAACCCAGGCCGCTGCTCTTGCTTCACAATCCCAGTCCGCTCAAATCACCTCTAATGATGAATTATCCCGGATGTACCGGTTGGTCTATGACGGCCGGTTCGATGAACTCGACACACTAATTTCACAAAACCCCAAAGCTGATGAGCAATCCGTCGTCGAAATTGCCGCTGTCGCCCGCGAATACGATGAACTCGAGCAACGGCGCGAACAGGCTAAAGAGAAAAGCTATCAGGAAAAATGGGGCCGGCTGCAGGCAATGAAGTGGGCCGATGTCAATGACCCTAACGCAATCAGCAGTATTGCGGATGTCAATTTAGCCGATATGCCGCTGCCTGAAACTGCTGAAATTTTTATACAGTGGCTTGAAGATGAAAATATAATCGACTTCAGCGATGCCTTCCTGGCTGATTTAAACAAAAGTGACGCTAATAACGTAAAGGACCCCGCGGAAGTTTTTTCACTGGCATTTTCGCTGATTGAACTTGCCGAACCGCAGCAGAAAGAAGAAATTCTCAATACCCCGATAGTTCAGCAGGCAATTAAACGGGCAATTACAGTGGCCCAAGAGTATGAATCGCAGGGCAAATGGTTCGATTCATATTCGAATGCCTGGTACTGGCTCAGCGTGCTTGATAAAGATAATGAGCAGTATAAAGAGCACGCCGAAGAGCTTGTGGAAAAGGTGACAATACTTTCCACCTTCCAGGACAGCCCCTGCGAAACCAGCAGGCAGAGATTCGAACGCGTCGACCCCTCGATGTACAAACGCGCTATTGAGGTAATCGATACCACATACGTCAATCCGATGTTTATCGATTACAGCAAAATGTCGGAAAAAATCATCCGCCGTGCCAAGCTAATGGCCCAGGTCATCGACGTTTCATACGACCAAATCGAGGAAAGCTATAAAAATAACGGTCAGCAGGACGCCTTCGAGATTGTACATCGGCCCGACAGCAGCAGCTTAAAGGCCTGGAACGAAGCGCTCGACGCACTCGCGTCTGATATCAAACAATCGACAGAAGGAATCAGTAGGGAACGTTATCTCAACCTCTTCGACCAGGTTTTGGTTCTTAATTCTATGACGGTCTCGATGCCCAAATCAATACTTATCGCACAGATGACGCAGGCGTCGTTTTCCGTGCTCGACCCGCACACAATGATTGTCTGGCCGCAGGACGTCGAAGACTTTAAAAAAGACCTGACCGGCGAGTTCTCCGGCATCGGCATCATAATCTCCAAAGATAAAGGCCTGCTTACCGCCGCCAGCCTGCTGCCCGATACGCCCGCGTATAAAAGCGGTCTCGACGCCGGCGATATCATCGAGGCGGTGGACGGAGTTCCGACAAAGGATATGTCACTCGAATGTGCCGTTAAATATATCACAGGCGCCGCGGGCACGACGGTCAACCTGACCGTCCGTACGCCGGGCGACGACAAAAGCCGCGAACTTTCAATCGTCCGCGCAAAAATCGTCGTCCAGACAATCCGCGGCTGGCAGAGAACCACTGGCGGCCAGTGGAAATATATGCTCGACGACGAACGCAAAATCGGCTACGTCCGCCTGACCAGCTTTTCGGATAACACCGCTAACGAATTTGAAGAAGTGCTCGGCAAGCTTGAAAAGCAGGGTATGCAGGCGCTTGTGCTTGATTTGCGTTTTAACCCCGGCGGCCTGCTCGATAGTGCCGTTGCAATCGCTGATAAATTCATCCGCCGCGGACTCATAGTCCGCACTCAGCCGCGATGGGGCATCCCGGATTACCGCAGCGCAACCGGCTCAGCAACCCACCCTGATTATCCGCTCGTAATTTTAGTCAACCAGTACAGCGCAAGCGCCTCGGAAATCGTCGCCGGCGCCTTGCAGGATGAAAAATACCAAAGAGCCGTCATCGTCGGTGACAGAACACACGGAAAAGGAAGCGTCCAGCAGGTCTCCTTCCGTCCCGGCGGCGGCGCACAACTCAAATATACAATCGCATACTACCATCTGCCCTCAGGCCAGCGAGTCGAAAGCCGCGAGGATATGGAAAAACTCGGCTGTGAGAACTGGGGCATTACCCCCGATGTGATGGTTAAGCTGACAATTGATGAATTGGGCCAGCTGACCGACATCCAGCGCGATAACGACGTACTGGTCAAGGCCGACCACGACGTGGACTCCGCACCGCTCAACAAACATTCGCTCGGCGACACACTCGAGGCCGACCCGCAATTAAAAGTTGCACTTCTCGTAATCCGCACTAAACTGTTAGAGCAGGGACGCGCGGTCGCGTCGCTGAATTAACGTACTAACGGTTTATCAGGTGCTTGGAAAGGTTTTGGCTTGGGCGGCGAACAGAAAATCAACAAACTCGAAGAACAGCGAACAAACAAATTAGAACAAATCAAACAGCTCGGCATCGACCCTTACGGCGGCAGGTATGAAAACGCCGAATCCGCAGCCGATGTCCGTGCGCGATTCAAAGAAGGCGACGATTCGCAAAGAACCAAATGTGCAGGCAGAATCGTACTGCTTCGCGACATCGGCAAACTGATTTTCATCACCCTTCGCGACTGGACAGGCACAATTCAACTCGGCCTGAGCAAAAAGCTGCTCGGCGAATCCTGGCAATTATGCAAACTTCTCGAACCAGGTGACATCATCGGTGCACAGGGCCAGCTCGGTATGACAAAAACCGGCGAGCTGACAATATGGGCCGACGAAGTAACACTTCTCGGCAAATCCCTGCTTCAGCCGCCCGAAAAATTCCACGGCCTTGCCGACGTCGACCTCCGTTATCGCCAGCGATACGTCGATTTATGGGCCAATCCAGAAGTAATGGAGCGATTCAAAAAACGCAGCGCAATCGTTTCCTCGATTCGCCGCTTTCTGAACGATAAAGGTTTTCTCGAAGTTGAAACGCCGATGATGCAGACCGTCGCAGGCGGTGCCGCGGCAAAACCGTTCATTACTCATCATAACAGCCTCGATTTGGATTTGTATCTGCGAATCGCGCCGGAACTTTTCCTAAAACGCCTGCTCGTAGGCGGTATGGAAAAAGTTTTCGAAATCAACCGCAACTTCCGCAATGAAGGCCTCAGCCGTCGCCACAATCCGGAATTTACGATGATGGAACTTTACCAGGCCTATGCGGACTATAACGTGATGATGGATTTGACCGAGGAGCTTATTACAAACCTTGTCGCTCAATTTCTGCCGGATAACAAAATTGAATTCGACACTCAGCATATTGATTTTTCAAGACCGTGGCGGCGGGCAGGCTATGCCGACCTGCTCAAAGAATTCGCCGACTGTGATATAAACGACATCGCCGCAATAAGGCAAAAAGCAAAACAGCTCGGCATCGAAGAAGCCGGTATGGACGACGCCGTGGTAATTAACGAAGTCTTCGAGCAAAGCGTCGAGGCAAATTTGGTCAATCCGACTTTTGTGCTCGACTACCCGGCCTCGCTGTGCCCGCTGACCAAACGCAAAAAAGATAATACCGATTTTGCCGAACGGTTCGAGCTTTACATCGGAAAAATGGAACTGGCCAATGCCTATACAGAACTAAACGACCCCGCCGTGCAGGAAGAAAATTTCCGAATCCAGCTTCGCGGACAGGATGAGACAATGGCGACAATGGACGAAGATTTTGTCACCGCCCTTAAGTACGCGATGCCGCCAGCCGGCGGACTGGGAATCGGTATCGACCGCCTGATTATGCTCCTTACCGGCGTTCCCAACATCCGCGACGTCGTCCTGTTCCCGCTGCTAAAACCGGTTGTTTAGCTACATAGCGTTTACGTTTTTTTATAAATAAAACTCTCTGTGAACTCTGTGTTCTTTGTGGTGAATAAAAGTGCTGAAAATTTTCCTCTGGCTTCGTTATCTTCGTAAGAAAAAAATCGTGTTGCTGAGCATTGCCGCCGTCGCGGTTTCAGTTGCGCTGATGGTCGTGGTCGATGGTTTATTCACCGGCTACATCGACGCCATTCGCCAAATGACCACCGCCGACACAGGCGACATCAGCTTTTGGATGCCCGGAGGCGAAGATAAAATCAACATCTTCCTCAATTCCCTCGAACAGGACCCCAATATAACCGCCGTCGCCCCCTTTATGCTCGCCACGGGCCTTTTGCATATGAACGGCGGAATCGTCCGCGAAGTAGGAATTTACGGCATCGACCCTGTCCGCGAACAGGGCTTCGCCGATTGGCACGAACGACTGCTCAGACAAAAAAGTCCCGCTCAGCAGCCGGATTTTTCAGTGCCGGATTCCAACGACACAGGTGTCTGGCTCGGAATAAATGTCATCGCCGAGCCGAACGAACAAACCGACGAATATGATTTCAGTGCCGCACTTGATTACATCGGCGAACG
>JBBABK010000155.1:0-5385 GCA_041657685.1 Phycisphaerae bacterium
TCAGCTTCTGTGCTTTTTCCATAACGTCCGCGATACGATTAAGAATCAAATCGAGAACACCGCCCGCCTCGCCCGCGGCCACCATGCTCACAAACAAATGGTCGAACGCCCGCGGGAATCTGCTCAAGGCTTCGGACAGCGTTGCTCCGCCTTCGATATCATCCGCGACGTAACCAATAACGCGCTTGAACGTGCCGCTCTTTTGCTGCTCCTGCAAAATTCTCAGCGAGCGTAATATCGGAAGACCTGCGTCCTGAAGTGTCGATAACTGACGTGCGAATTGCGTTACCAGTTTCCGTTTGACTCCTCCGCTTGCTCCTCTGCGTCTGCGGGGTCTTGCGGCCGCTTTGGCCGCCGCTGCCTTTTTCTTGGCGCCGGCCTGCTCCACCTTCGTGGGAAAATATCCCATATTGCGAATTTTACTAAGCGCTTCCTTTTGACTCAGCGCTTCGACCTCATCCTTAACCCCCACGCCCTGGGCATCGAGTGCTTCATATTTGAACATCGGCATCATGCACCTCCGTTTCTTTCCGAGGCTTCACAGCCTATCCTTCTGCCATTGTTTCCTTAACTATCTCATCGATAGTAGTATTTCCGTCATAAATCTCGGCCAGGCCGGTTTCACGCAGAAGCTTCATACCGCTTTTGGTTGCTGCCGAACGTAAAACGTTGGTCGATGCGTGATTCATAATCAAGTCACGGATTTCGTCATTGAAGCTCATAATCTCGAACAAAGCGGTTCTGCCTTTATAGCCCGTACCGTTACACCTGCTGCATCCCTTGCCGTAATAAAACTTTTTGCCCTGAATGTCCTCAGGTGTGAGCTTAAGCTCCATTAGCTGATTCTCCGTCGGCTCGAATGCGGTTTTGCAGCCGTCGCAAATCCTTCTTATAAGCCGCTGTGCAACGATGCCTTCGATAGTCGCCGTCAAAAGGAACGGCTCAACGCCCAAGTCAAGAAGACGTGCGACCGTACTCGGGGCATCGTTGGTGTGAACCGTGGTAAATACGAGATGGCCCGTAAGAGACGCCTGGGCCGCTATCTGGGCGGTTTCAAGGTCGCGGATTTCACCGACCATTACTATGTCGGGGTCCTGTCGCAAAATTGACCGCAGGCACTTTGCGAACGTCAGGCCGATTTCGCTTTTCATCTGTACCTGTATAATGCCGTCGATATCGTATTCGACCGGGTCCTCGGTCGTAATGATTTTGGTCTCAATATCATTTAACCCGTTAAGGGCCGCATACAAAGTTGTGGTCTTGCCGCACCCTGTCGGGCCGGTAACGATAATAATCCCGTTTGGTTTGTTTATCAGTCTTTTGAATATCTCCAAATCGTCAGGCCTGAAACCCAGTTTAGTAACATCAAGACTGACCTGCGCACGGTCAAGCACACGAAGCACCACGCTCTCGCCGAACATTGTCGGCAGCACGCTGACACGCAGGTCAACAGGCTTGCCGCCCACAGTCAACGAAATTCGGCCGTCCTGCGGCAGACGCCTCTCGGCAATATCCAGTTCCGCCATAACTTTAACACGCGAGCTTAATGCCGCTGCTATATGCTTGGGAGGCGGAACCATTTCATAAAGAACGCCGTCAATACGGTACCGCATCTTATATTCTTTTTCGAACGGTTCGAAATGTATATCTGATGCCTTGTCGCGAATGGCTTGCAGCAATACAAGGTTTAAAAGCTTCTTAACCGGGTTAGCCTCGGAAATTTCCTTAAGCTCGTCAAGGTCGATACTCGCATTTCGGCCTTCGAATTCCGCCAGTTGCGAATCTTTCTGGATTTCTTCGATAAGCTCGTTAAGCTGTTCCTGGCCGTCATCATCCGAATAATACTTTTTTAACGCCTCTTCAAACCACTGCGAATCGGTGAATTTAGCCTTAATTTTAATGCCCATCAGCCGGGCAAGGTCGTCGGTACTGCCGAAATTATCCGCATTATCAACAGCAACAGTCAGCTCGTTTTTGTCTTTATCGAAATCAACCGGGATAACCCGGTAAGAATTGGCCATTTGGGCCGGGACTTGCGATATAACATCAGCCGGTATATCAACTCCGCTGAAATCCTGATATAGCATGCCGCGCTGGGCCGCCAGGGCCATATTAAGCTGTTTTTCATCTACCAGGTCGCGTTCGAGTAAAACCTGGCCTAATTTTACCTTGCCTTTGCGCTCTTTTTGTATGGCAAGACACTCATGAACTTTTTCCCTGGTCAGAACTCCCATTTTAATAAGAATTCTTCCCAATGTCCTGCTTTGGAGCTGTTCAACCGGTAACATTTTGATTGCGTCTGTCTTCGCCATTATTATACCCCATTGACGATTTCTAAATACTATTATAGTTACTTAAGCTAAATGTTCAACAATAATTACAAATTGGACATCTGGTTTGTTTCACAGCCATTGTGCCCAAGTTATAAGAAATATAATCTTGCTAACTTCTTGCTAATAATAAACTTAAAAGTTGTTGCCCCAGAGGTCAAAATTTGACCAAATAAATAACCATATTATTGGTCAATTTTTTTACGCCCCCAAAAAGTTTAATTATGTACGAAGCACAGGCCCGACCTCATCAAAGCCCTTCTTGCCCTTTTCTCTGTCTTTACCTTTAAGGGCTTCCATCTTGGTCCTGGCCTTGTCTTGCAGCGCACCGGGCTGTCTCGCTTTATCCAGCATCTCTTGCAGATTTATCCTGCCTTCGTCATATAACTGCCATAAATGTTCGTCAAGGAGTTGCATTCCAAGCTTCTTACCCGTCTGAATGCTCGAATCTATACGATAAGTCTTATTTTCACGAATAAGATTCGCTATAGCAGGCGTTACGACCATAAACTCATAAGCCGCTACCCTGCCGCGACCCGTAGCCAGCGGGCAAAGAGCCTGGCTCAGCACCGCAATCAGGTTACTGCTTAGCTGAGTTCGGATTTGTTCCTGCTGATTAGGCGGGAAAACGTCAATCAAACGCGTAATAGTACCGGCTGCACTGGTAGTATGGACAGTGCTGAAGACAAGGTGGCCGGTTTCCGCCGCCCTGACGGCCGCTTCGATTGTTTCGAGGTCACGAAGCTCGCCGACGAGGATTACGTCGGGGTCCTGACGAAGCACACGCCTCAGGGCCTCGCTAAAGCTCGGCACGTCGATTCCAACCTCTCGCTGGTTAATAATCGACTTTTTATGACTGTGGTAATACTCGATAGGGTCTTCAATCGTAACGATATGATGATCGAGATTTCCATTGATATAATTAATCATAGTGGCAAGCGTTGTGGTCTTGCCGCTTCCGGTCGGCCCCGTTACAAGGAACAATCCTCGAGGTCTGCGGCACAATGCTGCGCATAACTTGGGAAGGCCTAATTCCTCAAAGGTCATTATTCTCGAAGGAATAAGACGCAAAACTATTGCAATGTTGCCTTTTTGTTTGAATACAGCCACACGGAATCGACCCTGGTCGCCGAACGCAAAACCATAGTCCGTACCGCCCTCTTCCTGTAATTCCTGCTGATTTTTTTCCGGGGTGATGCTCTTCATCAGGGCCGTGGTATCATCCGGCTCGAGCACTTTTGTCTCCAGCGAACGTAGTGAGCCGTGAATACGAATAACCGGCGGCCTGCCGACCGTAATATGAATATCCGAGCCGCCCTGTGATACGCAGGCCTGGAGAAGTCTGTCCATGTTGACTGTTGCCATTTTCTAACTTGCCCTCAATTAAAACTATTAGCCAATGCCCTCGGTCTGCGCAATCCTGGCGACCTCCTCGGCAGTGGTGATTCCGTTAAATATTTTGGTTTTCCCGTCAAGCATCAGTGTCCTCATTCCGCTGTTAATAGCCGCTTTACGAAGTTCGGTAGTGGGAGCCTTTGAAAATGCCAGTTCCCTTATCTCATTATTCAGTTCAACCATTTCAAAGATGCCAAGACGCCCTTTATATCCTGTACCCTGGCACTTGCTGCAGCCGGCTCCCTTATACAGCTTGTGCTTCTTTAAATCTTCGGGCGTGATATCCAGCAGCTTAAGAAAATAGGGGTTGGGATTTTCATTTACTTGCTTGCAGTTCGTGCATATAACTCGAATCAGCCGCTGGGCCATAATCGCCTGAATCGAGCTTGCCACGAGGAACGGCTTAACGCCCATATCAATAAGACGAGTAATCGCACTGACCGCGTCGTTTGTGTGCAAAGTGCTAAAGACCAGATGCCCCGTCAACGCTGCCTGAATAGCAATATCGGCCACGATACCGTCTCGAATTTCACCGATGAGAATGATATTCGGAGCCTGTCGCAGCATCGCTCGCAGAATCCTGTCAAATGTCAGGCCGATTTCATCACGTACCTGGCACTGATTCATACCGGCAAAGTTATACTCGACCGGGTCCTCGGCTGTGATAATCTTTTTGTCCGGTCGGTTTAGCTCCTGCAAAGCCGCATAAAGGGTTGTAGTCTTACCGCTACCCGTCGGGCCGG
The DNA here is from genome assembly GCA_041657685.1 of Phycisphaerae bacterium. Classification (GTDB taxonomy): domain Bacteria; phylum Planctomycetota; class Phycisphaerae; order Sedimentisphaerales; family Anaerobacaceae; genus JBBABK01. The sequence goes on from JBBABK010000155.1 coordinate 4,469, forward strand.
TGACAAGAAATATGCCGTTAGGTCTTTTAATAATTTTTTGGAAACGCTCGTAGTCATCCGCTTCGAAGCCGAGCGATTTAATACCGATATTTACCGAGTCCGGCCGCAAAATACGAAGTACGATGCTCGGCCCGTGATAACCCGGCAGCGACGAAACACGAAAATCAATGTCCTTGCCGTCAATCTCACGCTTAATACGCCCATCCTGAGGCAATCGTCGTTCGGCGATGTCCATCCCCGCTAAAATTTTGAAACGAGTCACCAGCTGAGCCTGCATATTTTTTGGAATGTTATCCTTTTCGAGGCAAACACCGTCGACACGATACCTGACCCGCACGCGGTCGGCCATCGGCTCGATATGAATATCACTTGCCCGCATAAAATATGCGTTGTCAATTATAAGATTTGCGAGTTTAACGATGGGGCCGTCATCGACTCCGCCCTGCTGCTGTATTCTTAATGCTTCAGCCTGCAACTCGTGCCCCGCCTCGGCCAATTCAGCGGCGGTCGCGTCGATACTGTGCTTCAGCTCATCCGATTCCTGTTTGGATACCTGGTCGAATTGGCTTTGAATAAGTCTGTGTATTTTTTCGGCATTGCCCAGCCGGCAGTCAAGCTCCTTGTTAAGCCGCAGCCGCAAGGTATCCATCATCTCCAAATCCATCGGGTCGCTTATGGCAAGCGTCAGTTTGCCGTTTTCGACTCCCAGCGGCAGCACATTGTACCGCCTCATCATTTCTTCGCTGATAATTTCCGAGGCGTTTTGCGGAATCGCAACCTTGTCGAGGTCGACGTAATGCAGACCGTGCTGCTTGGCAAGCGCCTTGACAAGCGTCTCTTCGCCAATCAGTCTCTTCTCTATCAGCACTTCGCCGAGCTTTCGGCCGCTGCTTTTGGATTCTTTAATAGCCGCACGC